>JBJMGN010000219.1:0-9140 GCA_045807885.1 Pyrinomonadaceae bacterium
TGATGAGCGTGAACCTTTCGGCCGCAAATCTTTCCGACCCGAAGCTGATCGACCAAATTAATGAAATACTAAACGAAACCGGTATTCAACCGGCATCCTTGAAACTGGAGATAACCGAAAGTGCGGTAATGAAGAATGCCGACACCGCCATCGAATCAATGAAGTCTATCAAGGAGACAGGGGTATCGCTGAGCATCGATGATTTCGGGACCGGCTATTCGAGCTTGAGCTACCTGCAAAAATTTCCGATCGACTACCTGAAGATCGACCGGTCGTTCGTCAGCGCAATGGAAAATGGCGATGAGAATGAAGAGATAGTTCGGACGATCATCGCGCTTTCAAAGGCGCTGAAACTTTCGGTGGTGGCCGAGGGGATCGAAACGAAATTACAGTTCGAAAAACTAAAGGAACTGGGGTGTGAGTTTGGCCAAGGGTATTTTTTCGCCCGCCCATTGCCGGCAAGCGCCGTAGAGGCGTTTTTGAAGGAAGACGGCGCGTGGCCGGACCTAATAACGGCCGATATGTTCAGTTCCTTCGGTCCCGACGAACCGATCCACCTCGACACAACGCATTAAAAAATTGAACCTGATCATTCCGCAAAGATCTTGGGGCGACCGTTCAACGGGTGGGCCTTTTCGTATATGTGCGCCATATTAAGCAGCAACGCCTCTGACCAAAAATTACCGACCAGCTGAGTTCCGATCGGCAAACCCTCCGAAGACAAGCCACACGGGACGCTTATTGCAGGCACGCCGGCAAGATTCGCGCTTACCGTATAGATATCGCTCAAATACATCGCAAGCGGGTCACTGGTTCGTTCTCCGATCTTAAACGCAACTGTCGGTGAAGTGGGTGTCAGGATCGCGTCGCATTTTTCAAAGGCGCTGACATAATCGCCTTTGACAAGAGCGCGGACCTTTTGGGCCTTGGAATAATAGGCGTCGTAATAGCCGCTGGAAAGTACATACGTCCCGAGCATGATCCGCCGCTTAACCTCTTCACCGAAACCTTCTTCACGCGTCTTGAAATACATTTCACGAAGCTTGTGCGTGTCCTCGGCTCGAAAACCATATCGAACACCGTCGTAGCGTGCGAGATTCGATGATGCCTCGGCGGTTGCGATGATGTAGTAAACAGCAATACCGTATTTGGCGTGCGGCAGCTCTACATCGATGATCTCGCAGCCCAATGCGCGGAAATTGTCGATAGACCTTTCAACTGCTTCCAGCACCTCAGGTTCGATACCTTCACCGAACAAAGCTCGCGGCACCCCGATCGTCTTGCCGGTAATGTCCTCATTTAATGAGGACGTGTAGTCGGGAACAGGAACGTCGGCAGAAGTAGAATCGAATTCGTCGCGGCCGGCAACCACGCCTAAGATCGCAGCGGCATCCGATGCAGTCCTTCCGAAAATGCCGATATTGTCGAGTGAGGAAGCGAACGCGACCAAACCGTAACGCGATATCCGTCCGTATGTCGGTTTCAGGCCAATGATGCCGCACAGCGATGCCGGCTGACGAACCGAGCCGCCGGTTTCCGACCCGAGAGCAGCACGTACAATGCCGGAAGCGACGGCAACCGCCGAACCACCCGAACTGCCGCCCGGGACGCGTGTTGTGTCCCATGGATTCTTAACCGTTCCGAATGCGGAATTCTCGTTAGACGAGCCCATCGCGAACTCGTCCATATTCGTTTTGCCGATAACAATGGCACCTGCGGCATTGAGCCGCCCAATCGCCGTCGCATCGTACTGAGCTTTGTAATTGCGCAGAATGTGCGAACCGCACGACGTCCGCATTCCTTTTGTACAGATGTTGTCCTTCACCGCAACGGGGACGCCGTGTAGTTTTCGTTCGGGTGGGATCGCATCCAGATATTCAGCTTTTTCGAGCGACGATTCGCGCTCGATCGAGAGAAAGCTGTTCAATTCGGGATTGAGAGCTTCAGCGGATTCGATCGTTTTTTTGATCTCGGAAAGTATGGACATTTTATTTTAGCCTGCCTTTTATATCAGGCTCTGCGAATCACCTCGTAACGTTGTCGAGGAGCCAATTGCCGTTGGCGCGTGTCATATCAGCTTTAACCTCACGCTGTTCGCTGCGGACATCATCTCGCCAAAAAAGCAGCACCTGAAACTGAACCCTGTCGGGCGCGATCTCGGTACATTTGCCGACGCGAAACGCCTTTGGCAGGTCGGACGTTTCGGTGGTAAACGGATCGATACCCATGTTCGACACTAAAAGCCGTTGAACGTAGCCCGGTGTCAGAAAGCGATCTCGAGCCCTTAAACTTTCCGGCGATAAAAGCATTTCGTTTCCAAAATGGAACGAATAAAACTCACGAACGGGGGTTCTCGCATCGATGCAGGACTGCGGTTCCAGGTTCGGAATGCTGCACCCAGCAAGGCAAAAGTAAAAAGTAAAAACGCAAAAGGCGTGAGCCGGGAAACCTTTTTTGCTAACGGTCATAGCACTTTCGGCACCTGAAAATGACCCTCAACCGCTGACGGCGCCTGTTCGAGAGCAGCTTTCTGCCCGAGCGACGGAAGGACGACATCGTCGCGGATCGTCAAGGTAGTTTCACCTTCAGCAGTAAGGCCGCCGAGCATCGGCTCGACGTCTTCAGTATCCAGTTCGTTCAGCTGCTCGACGTATTTTACGATCTCGGCCATTTGCGGTGTGTAAAGCGCAACCTCTTCGTCCGTGATCTCCAGATGCGCCAATTTAGCAACATGTCTGATATCCATATTTATTTTGAATCGCGGCGGTCGATACAAACCGCGGCAGCTTCGAGGAAATGCTTGCGAAGCTTTTCGTCACCAATATTCCCCGACGCCTTTTTCAATGAAGGTGCGATCGATAGAGGCGATAACTCAACATCCACATCACTCGCTGACCGGCGCCCGGAAATTTCGAAAGCCTTAGGGTCGATCATGATCTCGATCCTTTCGACGATCGAACTCGCCAGCGATCTATTTAGTTTGAAAACGATCTCGGAAGCATACTCTTTGAACTCGCGTTTCCATGCCGCATCGGCGACTGCTACATAAAGCGTAGAATCGTCGAATCTGACAGGCCTCGAACGTTCGCGAAGATGCTCGCCCGCAACCCTCGGCCACATGGCAAAAACTACTGCCTCGAGCGCCTCCGCATTTTTGAGATCATCCAACAATCCCGGCAGCGCCTGAAAGATCGCTCGCATTTGTCTTTGTTCGCTCCTGCGTTTAGATTCTAGACGAGATGATCGATCTTCCAAAACTGGTACTCGCATCGGGCAGCCCGCGCCGTGCCGAGATATTGCGTTCGGTCGGTTGGGACTTTGAAAAGCATGTTCCAGACATTGACGAAAGCGAACAGCCGAATGAAACTCCTGAGATCTACGTTCAGCGGCTGGCGCGTGAAAAAGCAGAGGCAGTGGCGAAAATGTACCCTGACGCGATCGTTTTGGGTGCGGACACGACGGTCGTGATCGACAACGAAATAATCGGCAAGCCGGTTGATGTTGCGGACGCTTACAGAATGATCAAACTGCTTTCAGGCAATTGGCATGAGGTCCTTACCGGAGTGGCCGTTAATAGAAATGGCGATGTCAGGACAGGATTGCAGCGAACGCGGGTGAAATTCGCAGCGATGTCGGAAAATGAGATCGCATTTTTGGTCCAAAAGGGCGATCCGCTGGATAAGGCCGGTGCGTACGCCGTGCAGGCCCAGGCAGCGTTGTTTATCGAAGGGATCGAGGGTGATTACTGGAATGTCGTCGGCCTGCCTGTGAGTTTGGTATATCGGTTAGTAATGCATTGCGATCAAAATGAAAAAGCCCGCACATAAGCACGGGCATCTGAAACCGATTTGGAATTGATCATAGAAGCGAGTCGACCCGCTTAGCGATCGGGATAGTGATATCGAATTTTGGATCGATACCGCCGAAAGCGTCGCCGCTCACAGCTCCTGTTTTGTCGAGCACAACGAATGAAGGCAGTTGGTCGATCCGGTATTTTTTCATCAATAAGCCATCCGGATCCCGCAACACCGGCACTGATAATTTCGAATCCGTCGCGAATGTCGAAAGCATTTCGTTGGTCGCGTAGTTCTTTGACTTTTGGTCAAGCGAATCTGTGCAGACGTAATAGATCGCAACATTCCGTCCGGCATACTTCTTTGCCAAAAGGTTAGTAAAGTCGACCTGTTTTGCCGATAGCGGCAGCCATTTGGCGCCGAACGCAAGCACGACGACCTTGCCTTTTTGCGAGGCCAAGTCAACGCTTCCGCCGCCGATCTTCGTCAGCGACGTCTGCGCGTTCCCTGCAAAGGCAAACGCTGCCATAGTGATCATCAGAACCAAAACTTTATTTAAGTTCTTCATATATTTATGGATCGCTAAACCCAGCGATCCGTTACCCATTAGATGCAGATTCCGAGCCAATTATTGCTTTCGATTAAGACGAATATTATCGATCAGCCGGACGTTGCCGAAATAAACCGCTGCGGCGATCACAACTTCTCTATCATCAGTCTTTTCAATAGGTTCCAGTGACTCAACATCCACGGCTGAAACATAATCTATGCGAGCGAGCGGCTCTGTTTCGATCTCTTTCCTTACAATTTCGGTAAGTTCGGCCGCGCTGCGCTGTCCGTTCTTAAAAGCGGTCTTCGCGGAACTGAGTGCCCGAAAGATCACCGCTGCCTTTTCGCGTTCCTCGTCCGAAAGATTTTCGTTTCTGGACGACATCGCTAACCCGGACTCTTCGCGAACGGTCGGGATGACGATGATCTCGGTTTCGAAGCCGAGATCGGTAGTCAACCGCCTAACGACGGCGATCTGCTGAGCATCCTTCTGGCCAAAGAAAGCTTTATCAGGCCTAATGGTGTTGAAAAGTATGGTAACTATCGTCGCGACACCGCGAAAATGTCCCGGTCGGGCTGCACCCTCCAACCCCTCGGAAACACCGTCGACATAAACATATGTCGAAAAACCTTCCGGATAGATCTCACTTTCCTCGGGTGCGAAAACAAAGTCAACATCAAATTCCGCAAGCTGCGCAGCATCGCCCGTTATGTCCCGTGGGTAGCGTTCGAGGTCGCCTCTATCATTGAACTGAGTCGGGTTTACAAAGATCGATACGATAACGACGTCGGCCGCTTGTCGTGCTTCCTTTACCAGTGCGATATGCCCTTCGTGAAGGGCACCCATCGTCGGAACGAAAGCAACCGATTTGTTTTCACGCCGTAGTTTACGCGAGATAGAGAACATCCGCTGGCGGCGATTGATGATCTCCATAAGTTCAGCGGCGTGAAGTGGCCGTTTTCCGTTCCGTAAGCTTTACATCCTCCGGCAGGCCGTATGACTCCTTCTTGCTCGGATAGTTGCCGGACCTCACGTCATTCATCCAATTCGTGATCGCGTTTGTGATCACTTCACTAACATTCGCGTATTGACGAACAAAGCGCGGCTGGCGTCCGAACGTAAATCCGATCAGGTCGTGAAGCACCAGCACCTGAACGTCGCACGAGCTTCCGGCGCCAATTCCAACCGTTGAGATCGCTAGCTCATTCGTTACGATCTCTGCCACTTCTCGCGGAACGAGCTCGAGGACGATCGAAAATGCCCCGGCTTCTTCGAGCATCTTTGCGTCTTCGATCAGTATCTTCGCGGCATCGGCAGTCTTCGCCTGAACCCGGTAGCCGCCCATTTTATGTACCGACTGCGGCGTCAGGCCGACATGAGCCATTACCGGGATCTCTTCATCCACCAGGCGTTTGACGAGGCCGACGCGATTGCGTCCGCCCTCAAGCTTAACCGCCTCGGCTCCGCCGTCCTTCATTAATCGCAGAGCATTTCGCACGGCCTCATTATCACCGGTGTGAAAACTGCCGTAGGGCATATCGGAAATGATCAGGGCCCGGCTTGAGCCGCGTTTTACGGCCTTTGTGGCAGAAAGTATCTCATCGAGCGTAACCGGTATCGTGTTGCCATAGCCGTGTATGACATTACCCATGCTATCGCCGACAAGGATCATGTCGACACCGGCCTCGTCGACAATACGGGCGGTCGGGTAATCGTAAGCAGTCAGGCAAACTAGTTTTTCGCCTTTTTCTTTTGCCGCTCGTAATGCCGGAACGTAAAACTTTTCAGGCTTATCGGGTTTGAGGTATGCCATAAAGTGCTTCTAAGCATAGAACTTTGCAGTTTTTAAGTCTAGCTGATCACTGGAGCCGAAATGCCGTCCTGAACGTTGGGATTCCACCGCGCAACACATGAATGGTCGTCGGTGTTTGCAGCCAGCAACGCGATGTTTTTCTTCAACGTCGGATGGTTAAAATCGGGTGCGATCTCGTTCATCGGGATCAGAACGAAATTTCGCAAATGAACTCTTGGGTGAGGCAATGTAAGGAAAGGAGTGACCAACTTCGTATCGCCATAAAATAGGAGATCAAGATCGATCGTGCGCGGCAGATTTTGCGATTTGTCCTTGCGGCCGAGCAAATATTCGATACGAAGCATCCGGGCCATCATTTGTGTGGGCGAGATCATACCGGTCTTGACCTCTGCAACCATGTTCAGGAAGGGCGGGGCGTTTTCCATTTCGACGGCTTCGGTTTCGTAGATTGATGAAAGCTTGGTAATTTCCAGGCTTGCTTCGATCAACCCGCGCACGCCCATCAAGAGGTTTCCGGCACGATCGCCGAGATTCGACCCGATTCCGACATATGCAATGTGCGATCCGTGTTCCACCTGCTGTCAATAACTAGATAATCGAATAGTCAAAACTTGTCAAAGCTAACACATCCAGGGGTTTCGGTATTTACAAACTGCTGCGCGGATGTTTCAATGAAATCAGACCTCTGAATGGGGAAATCCAGTAATGCCTGCGATCGGCATTCGGGCGGATACAAGGTGTGGTCCGTCTTGACAAAATAATCACGCCGGGCACTATGCCGAGACGAAAATTCCGACACAGCCAACGAATCACTTCCCCGGCCGACCGGACCCATCAGGAATATCTTTTAGATCAACCTACTCAATCGACCACGCGCAGCGAGCTTTTGCGCCTGATTCGCGGCGGCGAAGACACGTATCTAGAGCTTAAGGTAAAGCTTTCCAATGTGGAGCGCATCACGCAGGGTATTGTGGCGCTTGCGAATACCAACGGCGGCACGATCATCTTCGGGATCAATGACCAACTGCGCATCGAGGGCGTAAGCGACCCTGAGATCGTTCGCGACGAGCTTGTAAGGATATGCCGCGAAGAGATCGTTCCGCCCGTCGTTCCGCTGATAGACATGATCGCGTTCGACAGCGGCAAACGTGTCGTTGCACTCGATATTGATGTTAGAAATCGGCCGTATCGAACCCGCGACGGGCGCTTTTACATGCGCTTTGGGGCGGAAAAACGTGAGGTGGCGCGCGAGCAGATCTCAATGTGGCTGGACGAGATCCGGCCGCTTGGTTATGAAAATGTGCCGCTATTTACCGCTGAAGAAGCAGATTTTGACGATGGCCTGCTTTGGACATTTGCAGGCGGTTTCGAGGATACAAGCCCCACGGCAAACCTTTATCACACCGCGGACTTTCTGAAGAAAGACCTCTTGCTGGCAGTAGGGAATCAGGACGAATTCTTTCCGACCGTCGCGGCAATGGTCTTATTTGGAAAGGATGATCGCATACAGGAGCTCTTTCCGCGATCGCGAGTGACCGTTGCTCGCTTTTCCGGCGATAACGGGAATGCCCAGCTTATCGAGAAGGTCGATATTACCGGTAATCTTCACACCCAGCATGACGGCATTTTGCGGTTCATCGAGCGATACTGCGATCTGGTAAAAGATCGTCCGAAAAAATCCGCTGTTGACGAATCCCTTCCAGTGCGGCCGCGCGCGAGATATCACGTTTATGCAGTTCGAGAAGCGATCGCCAACGCATTGGTGCATCGTGATCTTGTATTGCGCGACATTGCGACCCGCATTTTTATATACGACAGCTCGATCGAGGTAATAAATGCACGCCGTACAAAAGGTTTTATTCCGCCTGGGTCCCGGGCGATAAGGTACGGGGTAACGCTCTGGCTTAATCCACAGATCGCTTCGATCTTCAAACGACGCGAATACGGCACTGCGGTGCCAAATGGCGGAATCCCGATGATCCTTAAACAATCCGAACGTGTCTCAGGCAAACGGGCAGAACTTTACACTTCAAACGACGAATTCAAACTAAAGATCTATGGTGCATAAGGAAGTTTCGTACGATATTTAGACCGTTATATGGTACGATATTTGGTATGAAAATAACCCGCGACATTCAAACTGTAAGTCAGTTCAAGCTGAATGCTTCGAAACTTGTAAAGCAGATTCAAAAGACCAAGCAGCCGATCGTTCTTACCGTACACGGGAAACCGGCAGTGGTTCTCCAGGACGCGGAAAGCTTTCAGGAGATGGCCTCAAAGCACGAATACGACCTTACAGTAACGGCTATTAAGGAAGCATTGGCAAACTTTGACGATTGCGACAAATGGCCGACACACAAAGAAGTTTTCAGCAAACTGCGCAAACGGAACGACATTAAGTAAGGAGCGCAATAATTTGTGGCTCGATTTGCCGTCCGATACTCTCCACAAGCTGAACATGACTTACAGTCTGCATACGATTGGGGCGTTGAAAATTGGGGTGTGCAGGAAGCGGCCGAATGGGTGGAGCATTTCGATCTGCTGATTTTGAAACGTTTGTCCCTTATGCCAACGTCCTGCCCTCCCGCTCCTGAAGACCCAAACTTCGACTTCGAACTAAGACAGCTAGTGATCCGCCGTTACCGCGTCCTTTTTAGGATCGTTAAGAACAGCGTATTCATTTTGCGCATCCGCGGGCCTTTTTCAGGCGGTATGTTTGAGATCGAATAATCATGGCGGAAGTGAAAAAAAATAGAACGGGGCTTGCTTTTGTTAAATCATTCCGCCTCGAACTTGTCCTCGCTATTTTTGCAGGGCTTGTCTACTTTTTCTCCAATCCAAAACCCGGCACATTTTACGACTACACATTTCGCGTTGCCGAGAATCTCTTGCACGGCAACGCGGGCTTTACAGAGAAGCCGCCGCAGTGGCTGAACGAGTTTGTTCCGTTCGAGGGTTTTTGGTACTCGGTCTTTCCATTCGG
>JBJMGN010000220.1:0-2580 GCA_045807885.1 Pyrinomonadaceae bacterium
AACATTTCATTGCAGATCAGATCTACGTACCCTCCCGCATCATTTTTATATTCTGACGGAATAGTATGTGCCGCGAGAAACGTCGGAACGATATCGATCGGATGGCGTTTGTCTAGATCCTCGATAACCTTCAGCATCTTCAACTCGGTACTGGTTTCAAGGCCATAACCGGTTTTGATCTCGCATGTCGTCGTTCCGCACGCCAACATTTTATCTAGCCGTTTCAATCCGCCAGCGACCAGCTCTTCAACGGATGCTTCGCGAGTTCTCCGCACGGTCGACAATATCCCGCCGCCGCTTTCCAGGATCTTTAAATAATCCGCGCCCTGGATCTTTAACTCAAATTCGTCCAGCCTGTTGCCGGCGTAAATAATATGCGTGTGCGGGTCGACGAACCCTGGACAAACGACTCGTCCTTTCGCGTCGATCACTTCCCCGGCTTGAAAATCGCGCGTAATTTCATCAGATTTGCCTAACCCCACAAACTTCCCATCCGCTATAGCCAGTGCGCCCTTTTCTATCAAGCCGACGTCAAGCATATCTGCACCCCGTTTCGGCCTGCCGCCGGATGCACAGGTTACAAGTTGGCCAATATTTTTGACGATCAGGTCAACGATCATTTTGGCGAAATGATAGCACGTCAATCGCCGGGAAGGCCTGTTCCTGCCCTCGTTTGTCAGACTGTTCGATATCTGGCAAGATACCGTTAAATCAAACAACTTTACGGAGGTAATTTTCGATGACTCAACCAGCAATGGCGCCCGACCTGCAACCGGTCTGGCAAATAATGACCGCCTTTCAACTCTCGCATGCATATAAAGCTGCGATCGAACTCGAGCTTTTTACAAAGATCGCGGAAGGCAAAAAGACATCCGCCGATCTTGCCGCCGCAACCGGTTCGGCCGAGCGCGGCATCCGCATACTGGCGGACTCATTGACCGTAGTCGGACTGCTCACAAAATCAGGCGACGAATATGGATTGACCGATGTCGCCGGATTCTTTCTCGATAAAAATTCACCTGCTTACGTGGGCAGTTCGGTCGAGTTCCTTATGGGCCCGACACAGATGCGCGGATTTGCCGACCTAACAAACGCCGTGCGGCAGGGTGGTACGACCGTAACCGGCGACGGCTCGGTCGATCCCGAAAGCCCGATGTGGGTCACTTTTGCGCGAGCAATGGCGCCTCTGATGTTCCCCGCCGCCGAAGCGATCGCTGCCAATATTGGATTTCCCGCGGAAACGAAATTGAAAGTGCTCGACATCGCAGCCGGGCACGGAATTTTCGGGATTACCGTCGCGAAACATTTTCCGAACGCCGAGATTTATGCAGTCGATTGGCCAAACGTTCTAACGGTAGCGACGGAAAATGCAGAAAAGTTTGGGGTCGCAGATCGGCATCATCTAGTGGCCGGTTCCGCGTTCGATGTCGATTTCGGCGAAGGCTATGACGTCATTCTAAATACAAATTTCTTGCATCATTTCGACAAACCCACTTGCGAAACGTTCCTGACGAAACTTGCCAACAGTCTCAGCGAAAACGGCAAGGTGATGACGCTTGAATTTACGCCAAACGACGACCGGATCTCGCCGCCGCCGCAAGCGTTGTTCGCCCTTGTGATGCTCGCCGCAACTCCGGCCGGCGACGCGTACACGTTCGCCGAGTTAAGGGAGATGTGCGAAAAAGCAGGTTTGACGCGAAACGAAAATATTCCTCTTTCGCCGATGCCGCAGAATTTGATCGTGTCGATGAAATAGCTAATCGACGGTTTTCGAGAGCTTTTTGTGTAACTCGGGGGTCGCCATCAGCGAAGCCGAACCGTACCAAAGAGTCATGTCGGCAACGAAAACACCAGCCTTTACTGCGGGGTCGAGAACAACAAGTTTCTCGGCCTCTTCTATCGTCGGCACATTGAAGATATAGAGACCTCGAAACATTTTTTCATTCTTTTCGAAAGGACCCGCGACCGCCAGTTTCCCTTCATTGGCAAGCTTGCCGATGTTGGCGAAGTGGCCGGCAAAGATATCCTGTCGTTGCTTCCCTTTTATTTCCGCGTCCTTGGGCCCTGTCTTCAAGATGCACATCACGTACATCTTCATCCCGCGTTCGTCTGCTCCAAATTTCTTTGCAAGTTCCGCGTCGTATTTTGGATTAGCTTTGTCGGCCGATTGCGCAAATGCCGCTGATGAAAAGGCGAAAATGATCGATGCGATAAAAATGGCTGATAATTTCATTGGCTGTACTCCTGTAAGTTCGAAAATATTAACACGCGGGTCGCGTACGGTTATTGGAAAAAATTTACATTAGGTTATCCTTTTTCAATGGTTCGACAGATAAAGGCGCCGACCGGCACCGAACTTTCCTGCAAAAACTGGCTGATCGAGGCCGCTTATCGGATGATCCAGAATAATCTGGACGCAGAAGTGGCGTTCGATCCGAACAACCTGATCGTATATGGCGGACGCGGAAAAGCTGCCCGAAATTGGGAATGCTTTGACGCGATCTTGAAGAGCTTGCGTGAGCTGAACGAAGACGAAACGCTGCTGGTGCAATCCGGAAAGCCGGTTGGCGTTTTTAAGTC
>JBJMGN010000221.1:0-8162 GCA_045807885.1 Pyrinomonadaceae bacterium
ATCCTCGAACCCGCCGGAACCCCGATCGATTCCAGTGCAAACTCGATCCCGCTCTCGCTCCATCCCCGCTCCTCCGGACCAGTCCATATTCGCGTCGGTGCCCCCGTCGAACCGCCGGTCGAATCCTGTACGAGAAATCGCTTCGGTATGGCTGTTGATATCAGATTTGTTCCAGCGCCGTGAATGTCCTCGCGCGTCAGGACGGGGAGCCGTCCAAAGTCGTCAAAAGTGAAATTCGAGTTTGCATCGAAACCAACGCGTTCAAATCTGGTTTTATAAAATGTAGTTTCCGCAGTGGCATTTCGAACAGCGCGCCGCAAATTATTCAGCACCCATTCGGATTTCCGGTCAAAGCTCCAATCGAGAGACTCCCTGCGCAACTTCATTCCCGATCGGTAATGGTCATACAAGACGCTCCTCGAAACAGTGCGCGATCGTTGAGCCCTGGATATCGGCAGGAACAGTTTTTGTGTTAAAAGGCGACCCATCGAAATACTTACTGTGCATCAAACGCCGACCCGGAGCGTCCGTTCGGATTCAGGTAACTCAATGACTTGTTACAAGTCTCATTTTGAAAGCACGGAACCCGCGCTTCAACGTGCTGACGAGCGAAAACAGCCTGACTTTGTCCTCCGATCCGAAAGCCCCAAAGCGGATAGCCATGATCAGATATAAGATCGCAAACAATGTTCCGCAGATACCTAAAAACACGACACCCCCGGCGAACTCCGATCCCGTTTGCACGCCCGCGATTCCCAACAGTCTTCGGCTAAACCCGATGCAAGCCGCCAAAACGTCATCCTTTGCGACCCAATAAAACAACAGCAATCCTGTACCGGCCGATAACGCCGCGGCAGCGATTCTCAAAATACCGCTCAAAAGTGCTGCGTCGGATTTTTGCGCGCCTAAAACTTTCAGGATCTTCCACAGCATGATCGCGCGCTCGCACAAAAACGCCGCGACCACAACTGCGATCATTCCCGTCAATTCAAAATGTTTAATACCGTAAGAAAGGGAGATCACAAGGGCGACGAGTATGAAGATCCGAACTTTCGTCAGATACAAACCGAGTTCTTTAAACGACCGTTCCAAAGGATCGAGAATCAGGCAATACAAGGGAAGTACCAACAAGTTGACGCGAAATATCGGGACACTAGCGGCGAATTTCTGCGTAAACAGTGTCGTAATAAATTCCCCCGCCACGATCATTAGAAATACAAAAATAGGAAAATAAGCAAGAGCGAGCTTTTCCATTCCGCGAACCGAAATAAGAAGCATTTCTCGCTTTTCGCCGCGAGCCTGCAGCTCACTCATTCTCGAAAGCAGTACCGCACTGATCGACTCATACATTGCCCAAATCAGCGGGAGCTGGAAACAACCGTAGGCATAAACTGCGAATTGCTCCGCACTAAACCTTGAAGCGACAAAATAGTTGTGTATGTCAGTTTGGGCGGTGTAGAGCAGGCCCACAATGCCGTAAGGCAAAGCGTAAAGAAAATGTTCCCGAAAGCGGCCCACATCGAAGGACGACCACCACCGCGGAAACCGCGAATGAAGGTAAACGAACAATATTACGGTTTGGGCAATTCCCTGCAGGATTGCGGCAAAGATGATCGCTTCGACGGACTCGAACCAAACGACAGCGGCGACCATTAGAAATGTTTTGGACAACTGAGCCAAAATTATGAAAACAGTCGCGACCTTGGCTTCCTGATTCGCCAACGCCACCACTTCCAGAAACGACGAGAATATCCACAACCAAATAATCAATCCAACCAGCGGAGCCATGGACGTTATTTGCTCATTTTGAAAAAGGTTTCCGAGGAGCTGCGGGTAGTACGTAAGTGTTAGGCAGGCAAGACCTCCGACCGCAAAATTGAATAATAGGATGTTGACGATCGCCTGATCACGCCCTTCCCTTTCCCGATTCAAAAAATAGTAGGCGCTCATGCTGAAGCCCAGCGGCAAAACAGTGGCGGCGTTCGCGATGACCAAAAACAGCTGCCGGTATACCCCGACGTCCTCTTGTGTGAGAAAGCGAACGACGAGTAGGGGCAGCAACAGGCTCAAAACGAAGCCGACGCACTTCGCGAACAGGATCATCGCGCTCTGATCGAAAAGGGAGAGCTTTCGGTTATCGTCGTTTGGCATGTTCGTCAGCATCGCCACGAGCTAAAGGGCCACGTGTTCGCCCGATACAATGAAAGAAAAATCATTTGGTCGAATGGTTTTGAAAAGCTTAACCACCAGCCGCGGCGAGACGCCCAACAACGCTGACAAAACCTTAAGTTTCAGTCGGGGATCGAAAGCGCGGGCTTCCACAATATTTGCACGAGCGGCGCGAAAGTCATTTCGCGCGAGGTTCAATTTACACTTCTCAACCGCCACATTCGCTTGCGCCCATCGCAGCTGCCCCTCTAACGCAGTTGATTCCGTTGCTGATAGATCGTATTTGTGTTTGATGATCTCCAGGGCAGTTACACTCCGCTGCGCTCGTTGAACATTCGTACCCGAAAGGCTGTTTGACCGCACTCGGTATTTGAGCAGGGCGTCGCGATGATATGTGATGGTGATTCCCGCGCGAACCAGGCGAACCCACAAGTCAAAATCCTCCATTCCTATTCGAGGCAAACTCTCGTCAAACATCCCTGCCGCGACCACCGCTTCCCGCCGAACAACTGTGCCAGAGGTAATTATGTTGCAGGTACCGCTTATCAATGCTTCTACCGTCACCTTCCCGCTCGAGGGGCTCGTTTGCATGAATGTGCGGGACGAATTGCATACTTCTCCGAAGAGCAACGCATCGGCATAAACGAGGTCTCCTTTCTTCTCGGAAAGAAGGGACAGTTGCCTGGCAAGATACTCAGGCAGCCAAATGTCGTCGCCATCGAGGAACGCAAGCCATTCACCACGAGCCATCCTGATCCCTGCGTTGCGAGCAGAAGCTGCACCTCCATTTTTCTGTTTGACGTAGATCAACCTCGAAAAAAATGGATCGAGTACCTTTTCGAGTGCATCGGTATCCGGCGAACCGTCATTGATCAAAATTATTTCGTAATCCTCACAACTCTGCGTGAAGACTGAATTCAGCGTTTCCACTATGAATCCGGCAACGTTGTAGGCAGGGATGATAATGCTTACGTTAGCGCTGCCCGATCTCAGTTCCTTTCCATAACGCATCTCCGATGTGTGCGAATTTGTCATCTTAATACTACCGGCCCCTCGATCGGATTCGCATCTACATTCACGTCTCTGATCGGTTCCCAATGCGCGAAACGATTCCCGCGGATAAATTGGTAAAATCCCGCCGCAGACGCAAGATTCGCGAGACAAAAATATCTTGGGATCGCTAAGAGCTTTATGTCGATACCGGACCATTGCAACGCCCAATCCAGAACCGCAACGAAGTAAAAGAGCAATTGCAGCGCGAAGATCGTTAAATAAAATATCGATGATGTCGCGAGAATGCCCGAGGTAACGAGAGTTAGCGCCAGAAATAGTGGTATCGCATATCTCAGAACTTTGTGTGAGATCAGTTGAACCGCGTAGAAACCTGCTTTGGCCGGGTTCAACATATCCCGGTTTCGCCATAGGTCGGTGAATGTTTGCGAAATAACTCGCACACGCATCCGAAATTCCTGCGAGCTTCTGGTATTGGTTTCCTCATAGCAAACTGCGTCGGGATGATATACAGTTCGCAAGCCCTGTTTATGTATCAGCGTGCAGATGAGAAAGTCCGAGCACGCCTCGTCATACATTGGGACGTAAGCGTTTCTTCGCACCGCGTAGATGCATCCCGAGACGCCGATGAGAGAACAAGTCAAGCTCTCATTGGTTTTGAGGAACGTTTCGTAATTCCAATATTTCTTTGCGCCGTCTCCGAGCGATGAGTCAGACCGATCAATGTAAGTTAACCGCCCGGCTACGCACCCAATGCTCTTGTCGCCAAAGTTCGGAAGCAACTCTTTGAGAACATTCGGTTCGTACATCGAAGTCGCATCAGAAAACAAAATGATCTCGCCACTCGTGGCCGTGACCGCCAAATTTTGGGCGGCGGTCTTTCCGCGACGCTCGTTCTGTCTTATCAGCTCCACCCCCTCGTCCGAAAATTCGCGCACGATCTCATCGGTGCCGTCGCTCGAGCAATCGGAAACAACGATGATTTGCAACTTCTCTTTCGGATATTCGAGCTCCAGCGTGTTGCGCAGTTTTTTCCGAATATCTTTCCTTTCGTTGTAGGCGGTAATGATCACCGAAACCAAAGGCTCGAATTTATTCGGAGCCACCGGTCTGGGAAATAGTCGGCCGGCGAGGAACACAAGGATCGGGTACCCAACGTAAACGTACGTCGCCAGTCCGACCGATGTCCAAAATATGATCTCCAACAGAATATTCATTATCAAACCATCGTTTTAGATACGTGCAGCACCATCCCTCCAATCCGCTCCGCATGAAGCCGTCGGAGGCATACAGCAAAGGCGATCGGGTAATAGACGTACCATTGGTACGCGACCGAGCCGAAAAAGCTCGACACCAAATATGCGGCCAGTGTTGCCTGAACCCCGATCGCTGTGTAGTAAAGCCAGGAATGGTCATTTTCCTGGTTGAGCTCCCGCTCGATCATCCCGAGCTTACGGAACGGACTTATAAGGAGAATCAGATATGCCGCAAAACACAGCCAGCCGAGCTCCGAGGAAACCTGCGTGTACGCATTGTGGGATTGCAGATTGTGTTGGCCCACCACGGGGAAATTGCCCATTCCTATGCCCTGCGGATTACGCAGGGTAACCAATATGGACCTTTTCAACAATTCCGTCCTTTGATCGGATGAACCCACCGGGTCCAGATCAGAATCCACAATCGACATCATTCGAATGCCGTAATTGCCTGGCGCAAACGCCATAAAGCTGGCTCCGAAGAGCAAAACCACGATCACCGCTATCGTGCGTCTGCGGCGTCCGAGCTTCCAGGTAAGGACGAGGGCCGCTGCGATCAGTCCGAGAAAGCCTCCTCGCGACTGGGTTATCATCACGCCGACGGCCATCACCACACTAGAACCAAAATAGACCGCTTTACTTAGGGCGTTTCGGGATGAAAGCCCCAAAACGATAGCCAAAGGTATGAAGAGAGCAAGATGAATCGCGAGGTCATTGGGATTGCCGAACATTCCGCCGAAATCCACGCTGACGCGATAGCCCTCGGTCTTGAATTGACCTTTGAGATACATATCGAGCGCTTGATAGGTAAGCATCAAGCCAACACCGATCCCTAGCCAGATCAGCCCCTGGATCCGCGCGCGCGAACGCAAGGTATTGACCATGATGATAAACATCAGCGCGACCTTGCTGAACAGACCGACGAACGTTTCCCACGCAAGCCCGGGATCTTTTGCGACCGGGATCGAGGCGACAGACCAGGCGGCTAGAAACAGGACGCACTTAACCTCCGTTGTCATCGCCGTTATGTTCCCTTCGGTCGCAAACTGCGTCGGAATGTAAATAAGCAAGGTCGCGATAGCTAGGAGCAGTGCAAGAAAATTTAATCCGGAGAGAGCTGGAATAAGTTCGTATGGACGGAAGTAGAGTGTAAGAGTGAAGAGGAATATTCCTATGTAAGTTAATGTGTGGCCCCTCTTTAGGAGCCATTTATCGCGGCCGAGAATTTCTTTATTCTTCAGAATTCTTCGATCAATTTCGGAATCTGACTTCGTTTCCTTGATCTGCCGTATCGATACGTCGATTGACGCGTTTCTTTGGGCAGGTCGATCTACGACACGGCTCGGGCTCGGAATTCTTCTTGAGTGCGTAGGTCCAGAGGAACTGATCGTCCCAACTGTTTCCGCAACTGCGGATGTCGACTCGTTCGTATTTGTCTTGAGATGGGCTCCCGGCGGTTTTAGGCGCGCGTATCCCATAATTGGTCCGCTGCCTGGAATTTCCGGTTCCTTTCCTGACATTAACTTCTATTGCCCCGATTTGGAATCGTCCGAACTTACGATGTCCTTCACGAGCATAGTGCCCCCAAAACCTACAGCGAAAACGCGAATGTTTGTAGCGGCAAGACCTTCTAGCCTATATTTTGTATTTGACGCTTCGATACTCCATTCAGCTCCGCCTGTTGTTGTTTGAATTATCGTTCCCTCGTCTCCGACCGCGTAGCCTTTGGTTGGACTGTGAAAAAGTACGTCGTTTAGTTCTATGCTGATTGGCGACGGCTGGCTTTCCCAACTCAAACCGCTGTTTCGCGTCGAAAAGATCTTCCCGTCCACCCCAACTGCGTAACCTTTTTTTTCATCGATAAAGTGGACCGAATTGATCTTCGATTTCGAAACTGGCGCATTCGACAATGTCCATGTCGTCCCGGCGTCACTCGTATGCAGCATGGTTCCACCGCCCCCCACCAGGACTAGGGACTTTTCATTTATGACGCGCCCATCCAGCATCAAATATCGGACGGGGAGCGCGCGTTTTTGCCAAGAATTCCGGTCATCGCCCATACACCAAAAAGAGCCGCCTTCGCCCACCGCACAGCCAAATTTTGCATTCAAAAAGAAAAATCGGACAACGCGGTCTCGGCCGGGAAACGCGTCATTGCGTTGCCATGTTTTTCCGCCGTCAATCGTTACCAAAAGGTAGGAGACCGACGTATTCGACCCAAATATCGACGCTTCACATAGCAGCCAACCATGCTGTGAGTCTGCGAAATAGACATCGCGAATATTGTCCCGGGTTATTTTTTTCGCGACGACCCAAGTTGTTCCCCCGTCATGGGTAAACAATAGTGTCCCCATACTGCCGACGATCCATCCATTGTCATCATCAACAAAATATATGCTGTGCAACCACGACATCGTCCCCATCGGGTAACGTCGCCATTCCGCTTGCACACCTGCTGCCGCCACCCAAAGCAGGACAATAACCGATGAAATTCGAATTACTCTGAACATCGATCTAAATTGGTTAGATACTAAAATGGTGATCCGAACAAAATGCGAAATGCGCTCACTTGTCCGATGAGCCCGACTATTTTCGCAAGGCTCCATCGTTTTTCAGGAATAATTATCTGGTCCCCGGGAACCAAATAGGGGACCTCGGCCGAACCCTTCATCGCTTTATCCAGATCGATCACTGTTTGAGTAAACCCGTTGGAAGCATTTAGTCTTAGAAGCAACACGCGTTTCTTGTCCCCAAGCTTGTCGATGCCCCCAGCTTCAGCAATTGCTTCAAAAAGGTTGTACCGTCGGTTCATTACCTTGACTCCCGGGTTTGTTACCTTACCCAGGATGCTGTATCGAGCAGATCCGACCTTATCAAGTGTGACCGTTACCTGTGGATCGATGATGTATTCATCAAGTTTTTTCTTTATGTCCTCTCCAACCTGTTCCACCGTTTTACCGCCCACAAAAACGCCTCCGGGGATCAACGGATAAGAAATTTTTGCATTTGGTGGGATCACAATATTCGACTTTGAATAATTGGCCTGCCCAAAAACTTCGACCGAGATCACATCCTCTGGGCCAAGATGATATTCCCGTAGATAATTGTTGTAATACGGAAGAATCGCGGCCTCCTCTTCGGAATCTGCTTCTTTCCGCACTTTCGATCCATCCGGATCGGCGCTGGCAGGCTCCGCCGGTGCAGGAGATGAACCCGGTGACAGTTTTGACGCATCCTTTGGAAGCGGGGACCGCGAGGGCGAAGGATCCTGTGACCTCGCACCGATCACAAAAAACGCGATGATTACTAATACGGAACTCGTGGAAAATAAAACTTTCCAGTGTCTCATAACTGTTTCCTATGTTGACCTGCGGCAAATTCCCAGGTTTGCGTTTACCTCGCCCCTCTTCCAAAAAGTATCGTTTTGGTCGTCTCGAATAGGATGACGATATCCAGAAAGATTGTTTGGTTTTTCACATAATAAAGGTCATATTCGAGCTTTCTGCGTGCGTCTTCGATCGATGATCCGTAAGGATATTTGATCTGCGCCCAGCCCGTAAGACCCGGCTGAACAAGATGGCGATGCTCATAAAACGGGATCTCTTTGGCCAACATCGCGACGAACTGCGGCCGTTCGGGACGAGGCCCTATGAAACTCATATCACCTTTCAAAATGCTCCAAAATTGTGGAATCTCATCGACACGTATTGTCCGAATTATTTTGCC
>JBJMGN010000222.1:0-4640 GCA_045807885.1 Pyrinomonadaceae bacterium
TAGTGTATTTGCTGTACTTACAAGCATTTTGGCGACGAAAATCGGCGATTTTCAAAAAAAACTCTTCGCACCTGTCCCAAACTGTCCCACATGTTATTTGATGGGAGCTGCCAATGCTCGGGGAGCTCACCCCTTGCGTCGGTAATCGATGCATTTATTTCGTGACCATACTGAAAATTGTTGTCAAAGAACCGCTTGTGCTTTCGGGCGCAACATCAAACAGTCGATCAAGCGACTGTGTATTATAGATTGCACAATATTTCACGTATTGTCAATATGAAGATCTCAAGACCTTGGTTGAAGCAGCGGGGCAAGCTGGTGCGATATTGCCTCGGCGTATTTTTGGGCGCCAGCGGGATTTGGATGTCCGACGCCTGCGACCTCGCAGAACCGAAGCGGATAATCTAAACCTACTGAGCGTTTTAGCTCGGGCAAAGCCTGATCGCAGTCGGCTTTGCGCTCCAGAAACATCGGATCTTCCGGCACGCCATTTCTTCCCATTCGAAATAATAATGTGTTCGGGGATTCGACGGCATTCTCCTCGGTTAGGGGCGACCGTACAAAAACTACTCGGGTTCGAGCGACCTTGGCGTTAAATTCTTCTACTGCCGATTGAAGCTGTTTGTTCGATTCTTCGAACCAGAGTCGGGAACGCGCCTTTGCTTTGTTTCCGATCTTTTGAAAGAACAGTTTTCTCATCAACGGGTTATTCATCATCCATTTGAGAAAACGGTTCGTACCGCGAGCCTCGAGCCAGCTATTGAAAAGACGCGTGCTGTTCGAGCTATCTGAGATCATCGGAAAATATCCGACAACGGCGATCATTGCCTGTGGATGCAGCTGAACCGCGTGATCGAGAACATCGAGCATGTCATCGTGGCAATACTGTTTTGCCTGGCGGCGAAGAAGAGCATCGTCACCCTTCGGATCGAGGACCTTCGCGACGGTGATGTCGGTAACGCATCCTGAGAGCAATATTAGATCGGCTCCGGACTTTCCGGCGGACTTGTATTCATCGGCAGCGACCTCGAGCTGTTTCCATGTACTTGGAAACGAAACATTGACCTCCGGCTTGTAGTAATACGTCTCTTCGCGGCCAGCCTTGCGATAGGCCTCGGCCTCCTCAGTGTGAAATTTCAAAGTTGAGCCCGAATGCGCCTTCATTTTTATATTAACAACGCGTGGCTCGCCCGCGGCGGAAGTTCTAAGCCATTCAGCGACATGGGTATAGATCTTGTCTTTCTCAAGAAGCCCCTGCCCGAAGATCAGCGAATCTCCGACAACGAGTAGTTCGAAATCACGTGCCGGAGAGTTTGGGGTCGCGTTGCCAAGAACCGCGAAAACACAGACGGCGGCCGCAGTTTTCATAAACCGCCGCCGAGAGATCAAACCGAGTAATTGATTTTTAGTTTGCACGAAATATCATCAAGGTCACGACGCGATCTGAGCCGCTGCTCAGTTTCCGCGCCCACGACGTCTCGAGACTAGACCATTCTGAATGGCTTAACTGTCTGATCTCAACAGTTTCGAATCCCGCTGCATTGTAGCGTGAAGACAGAGAATTCTTGAAATAGCTAAGTGTAAGATCGGGAATATCCAGCCGCAGGAGTTCGTTTTTGTCTCGTTCAGGATCGACACCGATCACGATCTCGAGCAGACCGCCTGCCGCCGCGATCTGCCTTAGCGAATTTAAAACATTTGTCTCCCCGATAGTAACGCTGCGGAGCAGGCTGCCCCAGGGGAAATGAATATGGATCTCATCGGCAACGCCCGCGAATTCGTCGGGCAAAAACTCAATAGCGGCCTGTACGAACATTACATTCGGCAGGCCGCCTTTTTTAGTATTCCTCGTTGCCTTCATCGACGGTTTTTCGAGCGGTTTTACGTTCGCGTCGATCCCGATGAAGAACTTGTTCGGGTGGGTTCGTGCAGCAGCCGATACAAAGCGGCCGTCGCCCGTCCCGATGTCCATTACAATTCCCTCGCCGGTATGGGGCAATGAGGTCTTGGAATTCATTACTGGACAGTTATTAAATCGTACTGCCCCGGATGGTTTTTATCATAAATATCACCTCCAGTGGTTTTGATTCTAAATAATGAGAACGTAACGGGCAAGAAAAAACTGGCGTTGAATTGCATTTTTATTTATGCCTGTGATAATTTCATCGAATTATGCGTCCGGCCATTGTTTAATCACTCCGCAACGAAGCGTCCGAATTGACGAGCGAATTTCGTCACTAATTCGGGCGGCCATCGGCACATCTCGTGCCTGCTATTCCCTGTTTCAAATTTAGTTTGTATGGAAAACCTTAGCGAAACTCCGTCTGCGGAGGCGGTAAACAATTCTTTTTGGCCGGTCATTCGCGAAGCGATAAGCGGCTCGCAGCGCGACTTTACACAAGGCTCGCTCGGCGTCGGCCTGTTCATTCTCAGCGTTCCGATGATCATCGAAATGTTCGCCGAGAGCCTCTTTGCTGTTGTCGACATTTTTTGGGTCGCGCATCTCGGGGCCGGGGCGGTTGCGGTCGTCGGTTTGACCGAATCGATGATGGCGCTGGTTTATGCAGTTGCGTTCGGGCTTGCGATCGGCGCGACCGCGACCGTTGCGCGCCGCGTGGGTGAAAAAGATACGGAAGGGGCCGCCAAAACAGCGACACATGTCATCTATCTCGGGATCATTATCTCTGTTGCGATGGGCATAGCAGGTGTCGTGCTCGCTCCAACGCTTCTGCAGCTTCTTGGTGCGGATGCAGAAGTGATCGCAATGGGCGTACCGTTCATGCGGATCATGCTCGGCGGAAATGCGGTCGTAACGTTTCTCTTTTTGTTAAATGCGATCTTTCGCGGGGCGGGTGATGCGGCCATTGCGATGAAGGTACTTTGGCTGGCAAATGTCCTGAACATGATCATCGCGCCGCTTTTCATTTTCGGGGTCGGATTTTTTCCCGAGCTCGGTGTAACGGGTGCGGCGGTCGGGACGGTGATCGGTCGAGGCTGCGGTGTGCTTTTCGCGTTCTGGTATCTGTTTCGCGGCGAAAAAAGGTTTCAAATTCATCGCGAACATTGGACGCTCGACCCGTCGATGCTTTGGAAGCTGACGCGACTGTCATCCACCGCCATATTGCAATTCCTGATCGGAACAGCAAGCTGGAGCGCTCTCGTGCGCGTGATCGCGGGATTCGGCAGCGAGGCGATCGCCGGATACGTGATCGCGTTGCGCGTGGTCGTGTTCGCGCTTTTGCCATCTCTTGGATTGAGCAATGCTGCCGCGACATTGGTCGGGCAAAACCTTGGTGCGGGCAAACCAGAGCGATCAGAACGTGCCGTGTGGACAGCGGCTTTTCTAAATGCCGGCATTTACTTTTTTGTCGGGGTTGTTTTGCTTTTGTTTTCGAATGCGATCGTCAGCTTTTTTACGTCGGAGACCGCGGTGTTAGCGATCGGCACTGACGCGCTCCATATCATCGCTTACGGTTTCGTCTTCTACGGATTCGGAATGGTTATGGAAACTTCGTTTAACGGCGCCGGCGACACATGGACGCCCACGTGGATCAACCTTTTCATTTTCTGGATCTTTGAGATACCGCTGGCATATTTGCTCGCTTACAAGTTCGGTATGGGGCCGCACGGCGTTTTCTGGGCTATCACGATCGCGTTCTCGGTGCTTGCGATCGTAAGTGCGTTGCTCTTCCGCCAGGGTAAGTGGAAGACGAAACAAGTGTAAAGTGGAAAACTGAAAACGGAGATTGAATCAGCTCGTCTTCATTTTTCATTTTCCATTTTCCGTTTTACGTTATTTACGTGACATTTCCGGACCCGGCAACGTACAAGTTCCCTGAATGGATCGCCGTCGGCGACTACGCATATTTTGCACGCGAGGTCGTTTCGTTTGGCGATCCGCTGACGGTCGAGAACGTTCGCGAAGCCTATCTAAAGGGTATCTTTCCCTGGTATATGGACGGTATTCCGCTGCCATGGTATTGCCCCGAGCAGCGGGCGATCATCGAGTTCGCGGACCTGCACGTTCCGCGAAGTCTCGAACGCGCCCGCCGAAAAGGCGAGTTTACTTTCACCATCGATAAAGCATTTGAAAATGTTATGTCCGAATGCTCACGCTCACCGCGTCCGGGCCAGAAGGGGACGTGGATCACGGCGGATTTTCTCGACGTCTATACGCAGCTTCATAAAGAAGGCATGGCACATAGTGTCGAGGCCTGGTCACCGGAAAGCGAACTTGTAGGCGGCATTTACGGCGTAGATGCCGGCGGAGTGTTTTGCGGCGAGTCGATGTTCTACAAACGTCCGAATGCTTCAAAACTTGCTTTGCTTTTTCTGATCGATCATCTTCGCTCGCGCGATTCGACTTGGCTCGACGCGCAGGTAATGACGCCGCATATGCGCTCGCTCGGTGCGAAAGAGATTGACCGAACCGAATTTCTCGATAAACTCAAAGAAATTCAAAGCGCGAAATTGCAGCTCTTCTGATATGGACCAAATCCAGGCACTCCGCGAGCATCTCCTCGAACTATTGACAGGCGAGTCGGCACATATCTCACGAGAAGCCGCGGTAACTGATTTTCCAGGCGAACATATAAATGCGCGGGTCGATGGTTCGCCGCATACCGCCTGGCAGCTGTTGG
>JBJMGN010000223.1:0-4327 GCA_045807885.1 Pyrinomonadaceae bacterium
CTGTTCTCAGAAGGGCAGCACTTCAGTGATAAGGAACTCAAGGACGCCTTTAAGCAAATAGCTGAAGATCGTGCCTATAGCCTCAAGGACCACTTTCTTAAGTCGCGTTTCAACCCATCCGGGAAGAAGACCGTCGCTCCGAAAACAGCGAACCAGAGAAAGTATCTGGACGCGATCGCACAAAACGATCTTGTGTTCGGTATCGGGGTTGCCGGAACGGGTAAGAGCTTTCTCGCGGTTGCAATGGCGGTGGACGCCCTGTTCAAAAAGCAGGTCAGCCGTATTATCCTTACTCGTCCCGCTGTCGAAGCCGGCGAGCGTCTTGGCTTTCTGCCCGGCGATCTTCAAGACAAGGTCGACCCGTATCTTCGTCCGCTTTATGACGCCCTTTTCGACCTGGTCGATAGCGAACGTGTCACGAAGATGCTCGAAAAACGCATCATCGAAATCGCACCGCTCGCCTTCATGCGTGGCCGCACTCTATCTGACGCGTTCATCATCCTCGACGAAGCCCAGAACACGACCAGCGAGCAGATGAAGATGTTCCTCACCCGCATCGGCTTCGGCTCTAAGGCTGTTGTAACAGGTGACAAGACACAGATCGATTTGCCTCGGGGTCAAAAGAGCGGCATTAAGGAAGCAGAGATCGTTCTAAAAGATATCGAAGGCATCGATTTCGTTTACTTTACCGAAAAAGACGTTGTCCGCCACAAGCTCGTGCAAATGATCGTCAAGGCCTACGAGACGCACTCGAATTCCGAGGCGGAATGATCGACGTCATCAACGTCCAACGAAAGATAAAGCTTGAGACAGCCGTCTATCGAGAGTTTGTTCGAGAGCTTTCGACTTCTGTCGAAGAAGCTGATGGAAAGGCGTTCTCCGTGGCGTTCATTTCCGACGATCGAATGCGGAAACTTAACTCGACCTTTCGCGGAAAGAATTCCACGACCGACGTGCTTTCGTTTCCTATGTCAGAACCCCCTGCGTTTGCGGGGGGACAGCCAGTGGATCTAGAATCAACGAACTGGCCGCCTGCTGACGCAGACGATCCTGACTTTCTCGGTGACATCGTTATATCTGCCGAGCAGGCCGATAAACAAGCAAAAGAAAACAAGCTCTCGCTCGAAAACGAGCTAAAGCAGCTCATTCTTCATGGACTGCTCCACCTTTGCGGTTACGACCACGAAACCGACAAAGGCCAGATGAACAAACGCGAACTGGCCCTCCGGAGAACGCTCAATATATAAACAAACAGTTTTAGGTGTTTGAAGCTGTTTTAATGTTTAGACTGTTTCAGTATCGCAAACAGTTTGAAACACCTCTCCCTGTTTGTTTACAAAGAATAGACGGGTAAAATCGAAGGCATCGATATGGCGACTAACTCAAAAGCCGAGCCGTGCGTGATGGTCATTTTCGGGGCAACCGGCGACCTTACGAAACGCAAGCTGCTACCTGCGATCTACAACCTCGCGAAGGATGGTTATTTGCCGGATAAGTTCGCGATCATCGGTGTAGGCCGGCAGGAGCTCGAGCGGGACGAATTTCGCAACGAGGCACTCGGTCATTTGAAAGAGTTCGCGGGCAACAGCCTTGATAAGGAGACGGTCCGATGGCTTCGCGACCGCCTCTATTACACCGGCGGAGATTTCGGCGAAGACAAACAGCTGTTCAGCGATCTCAAGGAACTGCTCGGCGAACTCTGCACTAAACGCGGCATTCCGCCAAACTATTTCTATTACATGGCATTGCCGCCGAACCTGTTCGCCGAGGTTGCCGGAAAGGTCGTAAATAATGGAATGGGCCGTGAAGAGCACGGTCATTGGCGACGGTTCATCTTCGAAAAGCCTTTTGGCCACGACCTCAGGTCCGCAAAGAAACTAAATGCCGATCTTTTGAAGATCCTGAAAGAACGGCAGATCTACCGCATCGATCATTACCTTGGCAAGGAAACCGTTCAGAACTTACTCGTATTTCGCTTCGGAAATGGAATGTTCGAACCGATCTGGAATCGCAATTTCGTCGATCATGTTCAGATCACGGTTGGCGAAACCCTCGGTGTTGAGCAGCGTGGAAAGTATTACGATGCGGCTGGGGCGTTGCGTGACATGGTACCCAATCACATCTTCCAGCTTGTTACGCTTACCGCGATGGAACCGCCCGTTTCATTCAATGCGAACGAAGTCCGCGACGAACAGGCGAAGGTTTTAGAAGCTATTACGCCTTTCGATAAAAAGAGCGTGGAAACCGACGTGATCCGCGGCCAGTACATCAAAGGCGTGGAAGACGGAAAACGTGTTGTCGGTTACCGCGACGAACAGGATATCTCCCGGCGTTCAACGACGGAAACTTCGGTTACATTGAAGCTATCGATCGACAACTGGCGATGGGCCGACGTGCCGTTCTACCTACGCACAGGCAAACGGCTCGCAGAGAAGCACACGAGCATTATCGTTCAGTTCAAACAGCCGCCGTTCATGCTGTTTCGCGGTACGCCCGTCGATCGGCTGCGTTCGAATTACATCGACATCCACATTCAGCCCGATGAAGGCATTACACTGCACTTCGGTGCGAAGGTCCCGGGGCCCGAAATGAAGCTCGGTGCGGTGGACATGGATTTCAACTACGTTGAGCATTTCGGCGAGCGAATAAGCACCGGCTACGAGCGTCTGCTGTTCGACTGCATGATGGGTGATGCAACGCTTTTTCAGCGTGCCGATATGGTCGAAGCTGGATGGCAGATCGTTTCGCCAATCCTGAAGCATTGGAACGAGAATAGGACATCCGTTCCCCGTTACGCAGCCGGTTCATGGGGGCCGAAAGCTTCGGACGAGCTGCTTGAACGAGACGGGCGAAAGTGGCGAAACCCGGATCATCGTTCGAAATGACGTTCCGATATAGTTGCTATCAAATGCCTACTCAAATATCATTCTTGTACGCAAACTGATGGGCATTGAAATATTGATCGGGATCGCAATCCTCTTCGCACTCGTATTTCTGGCGACCGTCGACCTCGCATTCTCGCAGCTCTCCGATATTAGCCTTCGGCGGCTTTCTTCCGAATCCGACGACACACTCAGCAAGCGTTCAACCCAATTGCTGCGGACCATCCTCGAAGATCGTGCACGCTTTCGTTTCGCACTTTCATCTGCAATTCAGGCACTCCTGATCGGCTTTACTGTCCTTGTTACGTGGATGGTGTTGAATATGACAAACGCCGTTGGGTGGATCCTGATGTGGGCCCTGCTGATCGGTTTAGTGGTGACGGTCGTCTTCAGGCAGATACTTCCAAGGCTGTTTGTCCGCACCAGGCCTGAACAAAAGCTATTGTGGCTCCTGCCGATAGTTCGGCCGCTTTATTCGGCTGCAACCGTACTGACCAGCCCTGTCTCATCATTTTTTAAGACACGCGAACAGCAGAAGCTCGAGCAGACACAGACTCCGGACGCTCCGGACGATGAAGCGGATTCCGGCACCGACCAGCTGCAGGCTTTGATGGAAGTCGGCGAGGCGGAAGGGATCATCGAAGAAGACGAGCGTGAAATGATCGAGTCGCTCTTCGAATTCAACGAAACACGGACGGGTGAGATCATGACGCCACGTACAGAGATCTGTGCGGTACCGATAACGTCTTCGATCAAAGAGGTACGTGACCTGATGATCGAGGAAAAGTATTCGCGTGTTCCGGTATTTCGTGAAAATATCGACAACGTCGAAGGCATAGTTTACGTCCGTGACCTGTTACAGGCGTGGTCGAACGGAATGGAGAACGAATCGATATCCGAGCTGTTGCGAGAAGCTTATTTCGTTCCCGAAACCAAGTCCGCGGCCGAACTGCTCAAGACCATGCAAAGCGATCACGTGCAATTCGCCGTGGTGATAGACGAGTACGGCGGTGTCGCTGGAATAGTGACGGTGGAGGACATTCTTGAAGAGATAGTTGGCGAGATCGAGGACGAAGATATCGGAGACGAGGAGATCATCGAGATCTTCGAAGGCGACGAGGGCTATTGGGACATTCTCGGTTCAACGGAGATCGACAAGATCGAAAGGCTTTTTGATCTGGATCTTGAAGACGAAGAGTACACGACATTAGCCGGCCTGGTTACAAGCAAAACCGGCTACGTACCCAAGGTAGGTGAAACTGTTACAGCAGACGGATTGCAATACGAAGTATTGAAAGGCGACGACAAAAAGGTTGAACTCGTTCGTGTTCGGTTGACTAGGCCAAAGCAGAGTGACAATGCGTTAGAGGCCTAGGATGAAGCCTTAAATTTGTTATTATTAGTAAAAACAAAGGGAGGCAATTTATGGCGATCAGACTTGGTGA
>JBJMGN010000224.1:0-2612 GCA_045807885.1 Pyrinomonadaceae bacterium
CATCAACATCCGCACCTGTTCTTCGCTCCTGACATCGCACGTTTCGCCTTCGACATGGCCGTGTTTTGAAAGCCACTCGACCGCCTGGTTGAGGTCGCGTTTATCGCGCCCGCATATCAGTACTTTGGCACCGCTTTTCAATAAAGCTTCAGCGATCCCAAAACCAATGCCTTTCGTGCCGCCAGTAACGACAGCGATCTTGCCTTCGAGGCTCATAGTTTCTTTTTAAGAATTTCGTTTACGATCTTTGGATTCGCTTTTCCCTGTGATGCCTTCATCACCTGCCCGACAAAAAAACCGAACAGTTTTTCATTGCCGCCGCAGTAAGCCGTTACGTTTTGCTCATTTGACGCGATCACTTCATCGACGATCTTCTCGATCTCGCCTGCGTCCGAAACCTGTTCGAAGCCTTTTTCCCCGATGACTTGGGCGACGGCCTTGCCGGTTGCGAACATTTCGGCGAATACATCTTTGGCCTGATTATTATTTATCGAGGCGGACTCAATTGTCTTGATAAGTTCAGCCAGGTCTTCAGCGCTAACAAGGCTCTGAGCGACGGAACCCGACGAATTGTTAAGGGCTCGCATGAATTCTCCAAGCACCCAATTAGCTGCAAGGCGCGGATTTAAAGAACGCCGAGCGGCCGTTTCAAAATATTCCGCGACCGCTCGATCCGCAACCAGTTGCGACGCGTCTGCGAAGCTCAGATCGTAATCGGCGATAAACCGTTCGCGCATCGCGTCGGGCAATTCCGGCATTTCGAGTTTAGCCGCTTCGATGAATTCGTTCGTTACAGTTAACGGCTGCAGATCGGGTTCGGGAAAATACCGGTAATCGTGAGCATCTTCCTTTGACCGCATTACGCGTGTTTCATTTTTCTTTTCGTCCCAAAGTCTGGTTTCCTGTGAGACACCTTCACCGGATTCGTGAGCGGTGATCTGACGTTCGATTTCGAATTCGATCGCCTTCTGCATAAAACGCACGGAGTTCAGGTTTTTCAGCTCGACCTTGTTATTGAATTCCTGATTGCCGGCCTTCCTGACGGAAACGTTCGCTTCGCACCGTAGATTCCCTTTCTCCATATCCGCGTCGCTTGCGCCGACCCATTGCAAAACGCGCCGGACATGATTGACGTAGTCATACGCCTGCCACGACGTACGAAAATCCGGCCCTGTTACGATCTCGGCGAGCGGCGTACCGGCGCGGTTGAGGTCGATGTATGAATATTTTTCCGTGTCCGGCAACCCTTCGTGCACATTCTTTCCGGCATCCTCCTCCAAATGCATTCGCTGAATATGTATAGAGATCGGCTTCCACTCTGTCGCGTGTCCATGATCGTCCCTTTCGGCGGTCATCAATTTCAACGTGCCATTCGCGGAAAATGGTTTGTCGTATTGCGAGATTTGATATCCCTTTGGTAGATCGGGATAAAAGTAGTTCTTTCGGGCAAATATCGATTCGTTTTGTATTTCAAGGCCGAGCGCCAACGCGGCTTTCGCGCCCAGAATCACTACGTTCCGATTCAAAACTGGCAAGGCACCGGGAAGCCCGAGACAAACAGGGCAGGTGTTCGAATTCGGTTCGCTGCCGAATTCGGCCGCACAGCCGCAAAATATTTTTGTTGCGGTTGCTAATTGAGCATGGACCTCCATACCGATAACTGCTTCCCAGCCGTCTTTCATCATTATTTATCCAAAAAGAAAACGCGGACTATGTGTTAATCATAATCCGCGTTCAATTAAATGCAAAAATCCCGTGATCAGCGTCGATAAATGCCCGGGAACGGAAAATTGTACCGGGGATTATAAACCGGTGTCTGTGGAATGTTATTTCGGCCCGGCTCAAAAATAATGCCTCCGCCGCCGGCTCGCCACCCAATATTATTGTCATATTTTCCATAACGTCCGGGATACCTTCGGTAATACTGGTTCCAGTCATTAGTCGGGTAAGAATAGCTCCAATATGGGTAGGAGGTATTTTGCTCCTGCCGATCGATAACAATATAATTCGGCTGCTGTGAAGCTACCGCTGCCGCATAGGCTTGGGTAGCCGCATAAGCCTGTTTTTGAAGTTCTGCATCGGCTTTTTCACGCTCTAGTCTATCTGCGCGGAGAGTATCAGCGAATGCTATACGCTCCTTTGTTTCGCGCTCGCGTTTTCGCTCTAGGGCGTCAGGCGACGGGAAACCCATCTCGGCGTACTTATCCTGAAGCTCCTGCTCGGCTGCAACCCGTTTTAGGCGGTATTTCTCAAGGTCTGCGTTGGTAACAGGGCCATTTTGGGCATTCGAATATAGAATGACGCTTAAAATGATCACAAAAACACCTGTGAGTCGTTTCATTTTCGTTCTACCTCTTGTGATTGGGATAATACCACTGTTTATCATTTTTGCGCACGCACTTTTTAATATTTAAAAGGAGATGTTTGCTCCGGCTCGCGCAGTACGGCCAACGGTTCGAAATCCATTTTCGTAGTATTCATTATTGAAAATATTCTCAATGGTCCCGAAAATCCGCAGATTGAACCTTCCTTTTTCAAAACGGATCGTATATCCAGCCGTCAGGTCGCCCCTGCGATTGCCGCTAAATCGATAAACATAGGATCCAAACGGG
>JBJMGN010000225.1:0-14940 GCA_045807885.1 Pyrinomonadaceae bacterium
CGGCTTCTGCAGTGTCGAAGAAAGTCTTTGACTTGATCGTGGTTTGCGAAACGACAAGCGGCCTTCGTAATTTGGGAAGGTCAGCAACTTCCGTCTCGTCTTTAATAACGAATGCGTGATCGGGAGCGTAGCCTTTTACACCGATCATCTCCGGATGATCCGGGCTGCCGACAACGATCACATGACGGTCGGCTTTAGCGGCACGTGCAGCAAGCTTTTGAACACGCGTGACGAACGGGCAAGTCGCATCCACGACCTTCGTCGCCATTTCTTCCAGGGTCTGCTGCACTTCAGGTGTAACACCGTGTGCCCTGATGACTGCAGTCTCGCCGCGTTTGATCTGGATCGGTTCGCTGATAGCTGTAACACCTTCATGGGCAAGCCGCTGCATTTCCTGCTTGTTATGGATCAATGGCCCTAGCGAACGTACGGTCTCGCCTGCGGCAACGGCCTCTTCCACCATCTCGACCGCACGCTCCACACCGAAACAAAAACCGTATTCGTCTGCAAGCAGGACTTTCATCACTTTCAATCTTACCTTACCGGTTCACGCAGTATCAATTCAGATGTCTCACGGGCCAGTGCCGCTGCTTTTACATTTGAGCCTTTCAAATGTGCGACCTGCAACAATGCTTCTCCGGTGCGTGAGAGCAGGCGGACGAGGTCGCCTTCGTCGGCACGTGTACGCTTTGCCAGATCGGACCACGACATTCCGCCAACCCATCGCTCAGCCGCCGCAGCCGCTGAAAGGTTGATCTCTTCTAACGGATCAACGCCAAACCTCCATTCCACGCGTGACACTTCATAGATGATGTCCTCGAGCGAGGCAATACCTTCCAGGAGGGGATCGCTGCGATTAAGGCTGCCGTAATCGCGGTCGGGGTCGGATGCGATAGAGGCCATCAGACCCGCGGCGGTCTTCGGCTCAATGTTGTCGAACAGGCCGTTCTTCAACGCTTCGCCGACCAGCAAAGGCCGGTCAAGCCTTAGATCGGCAAGCCATTTACCCGCCTCGGTAACTGTTTCGGTCTCGTAATTGAGATAACCGAAATGATCGAGCACCTTTGCACGGTTGGCGAACGGACGCCAGATGTCGCCCTTACGTTTCTGGTTTCGAAATGCAAAGCTGCGTTCGGCAATCTCCCGGACCTGCTTGAACGATCCGAATGCGTCCAGCAGATTGAGCAGGCTCGTATACGTAGCCCGAAACTTGCTTTCCAAGGGATCGGGCTTCGATTTGAGCAGTTCCGCTATTACTCTCGGCTTCTGAAATTGTCCGGGTGCGAGGACTACAAAGCCGACGTTGTCTTTCCCTCGTCTGCCGGCACGTCCGGTCATCTGTTGCAGTTCGTTTGTCGTCAATGCACGCCAGCCTTCGTTGCCGCGAGCGTCTGCGTTAGAAATAACAACGGTCCTGGCGGGGAAGTCGACGCCTGCCGCTACCGTCGACGTAGCGAAGATCGCGTTCAGCAAGCCTGCCGACATCATTTGTTCGACAAGCAATTTCCACGACGGCATATGACCGGCATGGTGTGCCGCAACGCCTGCGTTTACCAATATTTTCGCGTGCTTGTGCGTGTAGATCTCGGGATTTTCCAGTCCGAATTCATCAAACATTGCCTGCCGCTTCGCGAACTTCTGCGGGTCATGCGGGCGGCTCTTATCGGCAGCGACTTCGGATGCCGATTCGTCGCACTTACGGCGTGTTGGCTGGAAAACGATCGCAGGAAGCAGGTTGTATTGCCTGAGTGTCGAGATCAGTTTATGAGGTGGTATCTCAGGCGGACGGCCGTTCATTGAACGTAATTATTGCACATCGGGTTACTCACCTTTGAATCAAACATTAGCAGGTGTGTAGAACTGTTTAAGTGTATCGAATGGTTTGACTCAAACAACGCTGGCCAGGTACTTCGGTGCACGTCGCACTTTCGTCCTTTGTTCGAATGCGTATGCGATCTTGATAAGTGTCGCCTCGCTCCATGCCTTGCCGAAGAACGAGATCCCGACCGGCAACTCTTTATAAAACCCGGCGGGAACCGTGATGTTCGGATACCCTGCGACCGCCGGCATTGTCGAGCTGTCGACATAGTTGCTAAAGCAATCGCCGTTAACGTGGTCGATCAGCCATGTCGGCGAATTCGACGGAGCAACAACCGCATCAAGCCGGTTATCGTTCATCACCTTGTCGATGCCTTCCTCACGTGCGTACTTCCGGCAGGTTTCAACAGCATCGAGGTATTCTTTGTCGGCAAGGCTGCCCTTTTTCGCTGAAGATTCGAAGATCCTTTGCTTAAAGACCGAAAGCTCGCGGTCTGCGTTGGCGTTATTAAATCTGATCAGGTCGTCGAGCGTTTTGTACTGCGAACCCCGCTCCGCAAGGTATTTGTGAAGGCCGTCCTTAAACTCGTATTGCAGTACGACGAATTCCGCATCGCCGAACTTAGACAGGTTCGGAAATTTCACGTCTATCAGCTCCGCTCCGGCAGCTTTCATCGACGACAGGGCAGCGTTCATTATCGTGTCGACCTCAGCACGCTTTTCCCAATAGTCGCGTGCAACGCCGATACGTGCACCGTTCAGGCCATTCACGTCCAGCGACGATTGGTAATCGCGTCCAAACTTGCCTTGGCTCGCCGTTGTTGACTGATCTCGCGGATCGACTCCTGTGATCGACGAAAGAACCAAGGCTGCATCGGCAACGCTGCGGCACATCGGCCCCGCTGTATCCTGAGAAGCTGAGATCGGAATGATGCCGCTTCTAGATACGAAACCAACGGTCGGTTTGATGCCGACGAGCCCGCAGATCGAAGAAGGGCAAACGATCGAGCCGTCGGTTTCGGTTCCGATCCCGATGGCCGCAAGGCTGGCAGCGATCGCAGCTCCCGTACCGGACGAAGATCCGCACGGATTGCGGTCCAGGATATATGGATTATGCGTTTGCCCGCCGCGTCCCGACCAACCGCTCGAGGAAGAGCCGTCGCGGAAGTTCGCCCACTCGCTCAGGTTCGTCTTGCCGAGAAGTACGGCACCGGCTTCGCGTAAACGCTCGACAATAAACGCGTCATGCTTTGGTGTAGGAGCATCGTTGAGAGCAAGGCTGCCCGCCGTCGTCTTCATCTTATCGGCGGTGTCGATGTTGTCTTTGATCAGAACAGGAACGCCGTGAAGCGGCCCTTTTAACCTCTTATTTCTACGTTCGGCGTCTCGTTCGCGTGCTATTGCCAACGCGTCCGGGTTCAGCTCGATTATCGAATTTAGTTTCTTGTCGAGGGAGCGAATGCGCGCAAGGTAACCCGCCGTGATCTCGACCGAAGACGTCTTACCCGAGGCCATCAGGCTCAGTAATTCGGCCGCCGATCTTTCCGTCAGGTCGATTACCGTTTTCTGTGAAGCTGACGTCGAAACCAAACCTGCGACCGCCGCAGCGGTCAAGCCGATGAAATCACGCCGTTCGATTTTCATATTTATCGTTTGGGATGCTTGTGTCGATCTGCTGGTAGTACTCAGGCAGTTTGAGGTTCACATCGCCGATGAAAAGCTTTGATCTGGCGATGCCCATTCGGTGGCTGCGGTAACGCAGGGAAGTGTCGAGCACGCCGAAGCCGTATTTGACGCTCCTGCGAAAGTTGATCGACGACGCCTCGGCAAAGTAGCGCGTGGGTGTCGAGATCTCACCGACACGAAAGCCGTAATGCACTATCTGTGCGAGCATCTGGTTGTCGAAAACGAAATCGTCCGAGTTCGCGTCGAGCGGCAGCTTTTCCAGTACTTCGCGGCTGAAAGCGCGAAAGCCTGTGTGGTACTCCGACAGCTTAAAGCTCATCAGGATGTTCTGGAAAAGCGTCAGGCAGCGGTTCGCGATGTACTTGTACAGCGGCATTCCGCCAGCAAGAGCACCTTTGCCCAAAATGCGTGAGCCGATCACAGCATCGTACTCGCCGTAGGCGATCATGCCGGCCATCGGTACGATCAGGTTGGGCGAATACTGGTAGTCCGGATGCACCATTATCACGATGTCGGCACCGCGGCTTAACGCCTCGCGATAACACGTTTTCTGATTGCGTCCGTAGCCGAAATTCTCGTTATGCTTGAATGTTGTCAGCCCTAGGTCGACTGCGACCTTCACGGTTTCGTCGGAGCTTGCATCATCGACGAGCAAGATCTCGTCAACAACGTCACGCGGAACGTCTGCCACCGTTTTCACAAGCGTTTTTGCCGCATTGTACGAAGGCATCACGACGACCAGTCTTTTTCCGTTGAGCATCTTAGTGTCGGAACGCGGGCTTCCGGCCCGCATGCGTGCGAATCACGAAATGATTTTCGCACTATGTCCTTAGGCGGGCAAGGATGCACGCGTTACGACATTTCACCGTCCGTAGAACTCAGATATTTCGCGAAGGCGTTTGAAGTCGGCGGTTTCGAGCTGATCTTCGGTCATTCGCCACGACCAGTTATTGTCGAGCGTTGCGGGGGTGTTCATCCGAGCTGAGTTATCCAGGCCAAGGACGTCCTGCATTTGGGCGATCGCGATCACACCGACCGATGCAAAGGCACCCGCGATCATATCCCAGTTGATCTCCTTTGCGTTGCTCTTCAGGTATTTCAGGCAGTGCTTGATGTGCTGCTGTTTCCGAGGTTTGGAACCGGCCTTGTACCAGCCGATCGCCGTATCATTGTCGTGTGTGCCGGTGTAGACGGCCGAATGCGGAACGTGATTATGCGGCAGGTGCGTGTTATGTGCATCGCCGCCGAACGCGAATTGCAGCACACGCATTCCGGCGATACCGAACGAATCGCGAAGCTGCTCGACTTCCTTCGTCACTTCGCCGAGGTCTTCTGCGATCAGCGGCAGTTCGCCGATGTCCTGCCGTAATTTGTTGAAAAGCTCAGTGCCCGGAACGCTCATCCATTCGCCGTACTCTGCGGTCGTGTGGTTGCCGGGAACTTCGTATGCACGCGTCAGGCCGATGAAATGGTCGATGCGAGCGATGTCGAACAGCCGAAGGTTCTGGTGCACGCGTTCGACCCACCAGGCGAAACCGTCGGCACGCATCGCATCCCAATCGTAAACAGGGTTTCCCCAAAGCTGTCCGGTCGAACTGAAAAAATCGGGCGGGACGCCGGCGACGAACTTCGGTGAGCCATCCGTATTGAGCTTGAACTTCGACTGGTTGCACCAGACGTCTGCCGAATCGAACGCGACGTAGATCGGGATGTCGCCAATGATAGAAACGCCCTTTTCGTTCGCATACGATTTAAGCTCGTTCCATTGCCGATAGAACGTGAACTGCCGGAATTTCTCTTCGAAGATCGCAGCGTCATGCTCGGTCCTTGCACGCCTTATCGCATCGGGCTCACGCGTTTGAAGCGGCTCGTCCCATTTGTTCCACGCCTTGTAGTCATTGGCTTCTCTTAGAGAGATGTAGAGCGAATAATCGTCAAGCCAGAACCAGTTTGTATCGCAGAATCGATGGAAATCTTCGGCAAGTTCCCGATCGTCGGTCACTTTAAATTCTTCGAACTCCGCGTGGAGATCTTCAGACGTGATCAGCTTCACATTTCCCGCAAAAGCCGAGAGGCATCCGTACGGTGAATCTCCATAACCTGTTTGATTTACAGGCAGTATCTGCCAATAATGCTGCCCTGCCTCTGCAAGCTTATCCACGAACGAGTAGGCACTGGCCCCGAGATCGCCCGATGGCAAAGATGTGATGTGAAGGAGAATGCCCGATCCCCGTTGAAACATTTGAACAGTTTACACTGTTCGTCTTACAGCCAGTGATTACCGGCGAAGCAGCTCTGTAAATTCTTCGACGGTCATTCCTGCATTTCTAATTAATGCACGGATAGTCCCGATTGCGAGTTCTTTGTGCTGAGGGATCGAGAGGTTTACGCGAATGTTCGGCTTAGACATGACCAGATGGCTCCCAACTTGTCCGATCTTTTGCCAGCCGGCTTTTTCGAAAGCCTTGACCGCATCCTTTCCCGATACGTTGCCGAGCCTTCCCATCTATCAAACGGTTACAAGCACAGGTTCGCGGGTGAGGTTTTTTGGTAGGGACGAAACCGCCTTTTGATCTTCAGCCCAAAGCCATGCGGTTATCGCTTCTTTGATATTGTCGAGGGCTTCCTGCTCGGTCTTGCCCTGAGAAACACAGCCAGGCAGGGACGGACATTCAACAACGATCCACCCATCCTCGTCCGGTTCAAGTGTTACATGAAAAATCATATGCGGCCTCAGAAGCTAATTTTATCATATGAATTCGCAATTGAAGTTTCTCGTTCAACCGTGTAACGTTTAGATACGATTTACCTATGAATGATGAATTCGATTTTGAGCCGGATTTTGAACTTGAAGCTGAGTTCGCTGATGACATATCCGATTTTGACGATCTGATCGACGAGGCGGAGACTGTAACGCTTCGCACCGCGGTTCTGCAAAAGAACAATATGGTCGCCCTGCTCTGCATCAAGAGTGCCACTGCCGGTGCCGCGATATGCCGCGTTGACCCACGCGAGCCCGTTCCTGCCGTGCAGCTCTACGACGATAAACAAGCCGCACTTGATTGGTTTACAAAAAGCCTGCGTACAAGTAAGAAGAATGGCTGGAGCGTAGTATACGACGGCCTCCCCCTGCAAGGTTAAATGCTTCTCGCCATTGACATCGGCAACTCGCTGATCAAGTATAGAGTATTTGATGGCGATGAGCTTTTCGACAAATTCTCCATCGCAACAAAGCGTGATTACCGCACCGAAGAGCTGCACTTCGACCGCCTGCAGTTCTCAGGCGGCAAGCCACTGAAGATCGTTTCCGTGATGGTTTCGACGGTGGTTCCCGAGGTTATCGATGTCGTTCGGGAAGCATCTCGTTCGCAGTTCAAAGTTACACCGACGTTCGTCGATCACAATGCAAATTTCGGCATCACGAATAAATACCAACCGCCGACTGCGGTCGGTATCGATCGCTTGGTAAATGCTTCGGCTGCCGCCGAGAAATACGGCACGCCCATCATCATCTGCAGCTTCGGAACGGCAATGGTCATCGATGCTGTGAACAAGAATGGGGAGTTCGTCGGTGGAGTCATCGCACCGGGTGTAAAGCTGATGTCCGAGTCGCTCCATCGAAAGACTTCACAGCTTCCATCGGTTGATATCGAAAGACCGGACAAGGTGATCGGGAACACGACTGCCGAGGCTATACGTTCGGGCGTCGTAAACGGTCAGATCGCGATGGCCGACGGGCTGATCAAACAGATCGCATCGGAACTCGGTTCAAAGCCACGCGTCATCGCAACTGGCGGTTATTCAAGGCTGATCGCCGACTCCATTAAGACCGTTTCGGTGATCGATGAGAACCTCACGCTCGACGGCCTTCGGCTCCTTGCTGAGCGAACCTAAACATCTAACAGCTTGAGACACCTACAAGTGTTTGAATAAAACTCAACGCTCCAAAAATCGTTGCAATTCGACCGGTGAATCAATAGAATTGCAAGTCCTATGGACGAAGGAGACGAACGGTTGGTATGTGCTTCGTGCGGACGATTGATTGGCGTGTCCGATGCTTATTGCCCGGACTGCATGGCCCCGACCGGCGGCGTTTCCAATCTTGATCCGATGCAAGCGATCGTAAGCGAAGGACGTTTGTTTTCCCGTGCAACTGAGGGCCGACAAAAGCCGATCGTTCTGATCGGTGTATGGATATTGTTCCTCCCATTTGTGCTTGTTGGAGGTTTTTCAGCGATATCGATCCTGAGGCAAGGCCTGGGATCAGGATTCGAAAACTTCATCTTTTTCTGGGGAGCGATCGGCTTGGCGTTTATCGGTTTTACGGTTCTCTACAAAGTAACGACGAATTATCTCGGCTGGACAACAAAGCCTGAAGAAGAGGACAAGTAACGCGGCTAAACTTCTGACCTAAGTTGTTCAACGTCACCCGCTTGAATAATTGAAAGTGCTCCATTAGCTTCAATAAGTCTCAACGCACCATTCGGCTCAAGGCCGTCAGTCACGCCTGTAATCGTCTCGTTCTCAAGCACTACGCGAACGGCTTTCCCCGAGAAATAGCTTGACCGCCTACGCCATTCATTGATTATCTCTGTCGGACCGTTTTCGGCGAGGAGGATATCGTAGAAGTCGGTGAGGTATTTGGTGAGAGACGCAATAATGCCCCTCGCAGCTATGGTCCTCGGCATCGACTTCTCGAACGACGTCGCGGTATCGGCGATCTCAGGTGGGAAGTTTGTTGATTTGAGATTGATCCCGATGCCTACGATGACTGCAAGGCCATCATTGGTTTCGGTTGTTTCGGCAAGAATGCCGCTTATCTTTTTTTCGTTTACGAGAACATCATTGACCCATTTGATGTCGGGCTTCACTCCGAATTCCTGCAGCGTGTCATGGACCGCAACACCGGTCATCAATGTGATCAAAGGCAGGAACTTTGTGTCGATCTTCGGCCGCAGGACAATACTGAAATACAGCCCCGCATCCTCTTGCGAAACCCATGTTCGTCCATGACGGCCTCGGCCTGCGGTCTGCTGACGAGCGACAATACACAGGCCTTCACTCGCACCTTGCCTAGCCTGTTTCAATGCTTCGGTATTTGTGGAATCAAGGGAGTCGTACGTAAGAACGGTGATGTTCATCAAGCCGGACGCCACAGCGAATCGGTATAGAAGTTCTCTTCGTCAAAAAATTCCTTTTCGATCTGAAAGCCGCCGTTGCCGGCGAGCTCCTCGATCATATCGCAGGTATATTTTTGCGAGATCTCCATAAAGATCGGTTCCCACTGTTGAAATTCGAACGAGCGATTCAATGCTTTGATCGTTACGGTCTGTTTTTCCCGGCTGATCAGAAATGAACGTGCGGCACATTCCATCGGGCGATACTGTGCGTAATGTGAGAATTTTTCTAGGTCGAAATCGGCATCCAATTCACGATTGATGCGTCGAAGCAGGTTTAGATTGAATGCTGCAGTTACTCCCTGCTTGTCGTCGTAAGCGGCGACGATCGTTCGTGGATCTTTCTGCATATCGAAGCCGATGAAAAGGCGATCGTTCGGGTTCATTACGGTTCGTATCTGGCGGAAAAACGACACCGCCTGGTCACGAAGAAAGTTCCCGATGTTCGAACCAAGAAACAGGATGATCTTTCGCCGCTCGCTGCCGTTTTTTAACGCGCCGAGAACCTTAAAGTAATCGCCCGTATGCGGGCTGATACGAAGCTCGGGAAATTTCTCGTGAAAATTCGCTTCCAATGCATCGTTCGCTTCCTGCGAGATGTCGACTGGGGAATAAGTGAAATCAAGGCCTTTATCAAGAAAATGTTCGATCAGGACCGCGGTCTTGGTTCCGTCGCCGGCACCAAGTTCGATCAGATCGATGCCCGCGGCATTATCGGTGAACGCATCGAAGATCTCATCCTTCTGTTCCGTAAAGATCTTAAGCTCGGCACGTGTCAGATAGTACTCCGGCAGTTTCATTATCTCCATGAAAAGCCGCGAGCCTTCATCATCGTAAAAGTATCGCGACGAAAGCGTTTTCGGCGTGGAGGTGAGTCCGCGAAGCACGTCTTCCGCGAATTGCGTTCTTTCAGTTGAGGTCGAAGATTCCATTATTTCTTAAACATCCGAAACACTTAAACAGTCTGATACTCTCTAAACTGTTTGAATAAATTTGTACTTATTTGGCAAGTCGAATTCCAGTGAATTGCCACCTGAGATGCGGATTGAAAAAGTTGCGATATGTTTTTCGGCTATGTCCCTTAGGCGTCACTACTGATGCTCCGCGAAGCACCATCTGGTTGACCATGAATTTGCCGTTGTATTCGCCGACGGCACCTGCAGATTTCCTGAAACCGGGATAGGGAAGATATGCGGAGTTCGTCCATTCCCAGCGAAGTCCCCAATCGAATTTGTCGCTCGCAGCTTCCCATTCAAACTCGGTGGGAAGTCGCATCTCTTTCCATTCGGCAAATGCCGCTGCCTCATAGAACGAAACATGTGCAACCGGGGCATCAAGCGACAGTTTTCTTAACCCGGCAAAAGTGTAATTGAAGAGTTCACCGTCGCGATCGATCCAATACAAAGGTTTGTCGACCTTATTCGTGTTCACCCAATCCCAGCCGTCTGAATGCCAAAGCCTTGAATCGCGATAGCCGCCGTCGACGATAAAATCGAGGTATTCCAGGTTCGTTACTAACGGTTTTCGAATCGCGTAATCTTCGAGAAAAACGCGGTGGCGTGCCAGCTCATTATCGAAACAAAAGCCTTCGCCTTCGAACCCGATCTCATAAACGTCAGCTTCAACATCGACAAAGCTCTCAGTTTCTCTGTCCAACATCTCAACGGGTGCGTAGTCTTCGCGATAGATCGGCAAAAGTGGATTTAAGCTGAAAGTAAATTTCAGGTCGGTGAGCAAAAGCTCCTGATGCTGCTGTTCGTGATTAAGTCCAAGGACAATTAGGTCGATCGCCGTTTTTGGTAATGCATTGGGAGTGTCCAAAAGCTTCGTTACCTTTTCATCGACGAAGTTTCGATATTCGAAAACGCGTTTTACGGTCGGGCGACTGATTGCTCCCCGTTGATCACGCGGCGTACGTTCACCGACAGAGTTGTAATAGCTGTTAAAAAGAAATGCGAAATCGGGATCGAAGGCCTGGTAATCCGGAACAAACTGTTTGAGGATCATCTCCTCAAAAAACCACGTAGTGTGAGCGATATTCCACTTTACAGGCGAGACGTCGACGACAGGCTGGGGAATGTAATCTTCAATTTCAAGCGGCTCGCAAAGCTTTTCGGTGAAGGCACGAACCGACGAATAAAACTCCTTGATATCCGTTTCACGGGACCGCTGCGGATAACTTGCCTGCATAACGCCATTAGAACAAAATCCTGCGAAAAGCAAAAGATTTCCCTCGAAGCTAGGTCGTGCGGCGCACGTTTGCGGCCTGAACTCGTTCCCATTCATTCACTTGCCGGGCACGCTGGTTCTCGTAGGTGTTCGCAAGCGAGACGATTATCTCGTCAGAAGAAACTGGCTTGTTTTGGTGATTGCGGTTTGAGGGGTGGCGATCTAAAAATGAGTGGGAATTTCGTTCGGATTCCTGAGCGTTGTGGATTCGGTTGACCATTGTTTTTGCCTCCCTTTTTTGTGGATGGCAGACGGTCAAACCGCACTTATCGGATCAAGTCAGCACCGCCTGCTTAAGTTTTGTTTTGATCATCAAACTTTTCGTATACGTAACGCTTTACCTATTTAGGTCGAAACAGAATATCACAAAACTTCTGGCAGCAGAAGAAAAAAAATGGACACGGGCTGCCGTTTTTCGTAAACTTTCGGCATGCACTTTGGCAGATCAACGCTCGCCCTTACTTAGCCACTCGCAAACGCTTTTGCGAAGTGGCGACCTCACTAAACTCATAAATATAAAGAATTAGCTAATTACTAATTGAATTGGATAGCACACGCCTTATCCGATAAAATTGGCACTTTCGTTATTTAACGTATGGACGAGAAGTATTTTGCAAAAAAAGTAGAGGCCAAATGGCAAAAGAAATGGGCCGAAAGCGGTGCATTTGAAGCGAAGATAGACGCCGAAAAGCCAAAGTTCTATCAGCTAGAAATGCTGCCGTATCCATCAGGAAATTTGCACATGGGCCACGTGCGGAATTATTCGGTGGGCGACGCGGTTGCGTGGTTCAAACGCTTGATGGGTTTTAATGTACTGCACCCTTTCGGCTGGGATTCGTTCGGCCAGCCTGCCGAAGATGCCGCGATCAAACGCGGAGTGAATCCGCACGAGTGGACGGAAGAGAATATCGTCGCGATGCGCGGACAGCTGCAGCGGATGGGCTTCAGTTACGATTGGACGCGGCAGATGGCGGCCCATCGGCCCGATTACTACAAGTTCGATCAATGGTTCTTTTTGAAGATGTACGAAATGGGCCTGGCGTACAAGAAAAAGACGCAGGTCAACTGGTGCGAGCACGACCAGGCAACGCTCTCCAACGAACAGGCGAGCGGCGGATTGTGCTGGAGGTGCGGAAATCCCGTTACGAAAAAAGACCTCGAACAGTGGTTTTTGAAGATCACAAATTACGCCGGCCAACTGCTCGACGATCTCGATGAGATCGAATCCGGTTGGGCCGCGAACGTCGTGAAACGCCAGCGAGATTGGATCGGACGCAGCGAAGGAGCGTTCGTCGATTTCGAAATTCACGCTGCGGACGGCAAGAGCGACGGCTCCGGCTACATCCGCGTTTTCACCACACGCATCGACACTATCTATGGTGCGAACGCGATCGTAGTCGCCGCCGAACATCCGGTCATCGTGGAGCACCTTTCGACTTTTTCGCCCGCCGTGCTGGAGAAAATTCAACAGATCCGTACGGAAAAATTGAATCCGTCCAATCACGAGATCGAAGCGGTCAAAGACGGGATCGACACCGGCCTGAAAGCCATGAATCCGTTCAGCCGCGAAGAACTGCCCGTCTGGGTCGGCAACTACGTGATGATGGAATACGGCACCGGCGCCGTAATGAGCGTCCCCGCGCACGACGAACGCGATTTTGAATTCGCGAAAAAGTTTGGCCTCCCTGTAAAGACGGTGATCGTGTCGGAACCGCCTGCGTTAGCGGGCGGCCAGTCTGCTGGCGCCGAATCCGGACAATTAACAAACTGGTCCACCGCAAATGCAGGAGGTTCTGACAGTGCCTTTACGGAATACGGCGTCCTCGTCAATTCTGGCGAATGGTCCGGAAAAACCAGCGAAGACGCGAAAAGGGAAATGTCTGCATTCGCCGAATCGAACGGTTTTGGGCAAGCGACGACCACTTTTCGCATTCGCGATTGGGGTATCTCGCGGCAGCGTTTCTGGGGCTCGCCGATCCCGATCGTTTATTGCGACGAATGCGGAGTCGTTCCCGAAAAATACGAGAATCTGCCGGTCGAGTTGCCTCATTCGGCGCCCTTCACCGGCACCGGCGAATCGCCGCTCACAAAGGTTCCCGAGTTCGTAAATACCGTGTGCCCGAATTGCGGCGAACCCGCCCGACGCGAAACCGACACGATGGACACGTTTGTCGATTCGTCGTGGTACTACTATCGCTACACCGATCCGAAAAATGATGCGATGCCGGTCGAACCCGAGATCGCAAATTACTGGACGCCTGTCGATCAATACATCGGCGGCGACGACCACGCCGTGATGCACCTGATCTACGCGCGTTTTTGGACAAAGGTGATGCGTGACCTAGGAATCGTGAAATTCGATGAGCCGTTTCGACGCCTGCTGACGCAAGGAATGGTCATCGGCGAAACGTTCTTCGACGATTCGTCTGGTAAACGAATTTACTTCCCCCCAGACAAGGTCACGGTCGAACGCGACGAAAAAGGCAAGATCGTGAGCGCCTTCGCTTCGGATTCGATGAACGCAGCTGACGAGAATCCAAAATCCAAAATCGAAAATCCAAAATCGTTAAAGCACGCGATCGAGCGGATGTCTAAATCGAAAGGCAACGGCGTCGATCCAGACGAGATGGTGGACATCTACGGCGCCGACGCGACACGTCTTTTCATATTGTTCGCAGCTCCCGTGGAAAACGAACTAGTCTGGAACGAAGCCGGCATCGAAGGCGCCGTCCGCTTCCTCCAACGCGTCTGGCGATTCATCTACAAATGGAAGGACGCAGTAAGAGTGACGGCTTCAGCCGTTCCTCCGTCGGGCGAAGAGGGAACGCCTGAAGGAGTCACTCTTACGACGAAGCCTCTGCGTCAAAAAACACACCAAACCATCAAACGTGTCCAAGACGCGCTGGAAACTTTGCAATTCAACACGCCCGTCGCCGCGATGATGGAACTGTGCAACGCGCTTTACGATTCGAAATTCGAACCCGAAACCGCAACCGACATCGAACGTCACGCCGTCCGCGAAGCAGTCGAAAGCCTCGTCCTGATGATTGCCCCCTTCGCCCCGCACACGGCCGAAGAGCTATATTCCGTCATCACGGGAAACGAAAACGGCATCACCGCCACCGACGCCCGTTTCCCGACCTACGACGAAAATCTCGCCCGCGCCGACGAAATAGAGATCGCCGTCCAGGTAAATGGAAAACTCCGCTCCCGCGTCTTCGCCGCCCCAGATTCGGACAACGCGGCTCTCGAAGCCTTAGCTCTTTCGGATGAAAAAGTAAAAGAACACACCACCGGCAAAGAGATCGTAAAAGTCGTTGTTGTGCCAAATCGGCTTGTGAATATCGTCGTCCGCGGCTAGATTAGCGTTCGCCCAAATACTCGCCGCTCAATAGCGACCATTATCTGTTGACCTCGGCTGCAACGCTGTGTAATATATGCAACAGGGGTTTTTCCGCTCCGGATGCCCCGCGCTCAGTAATCGCATTTGTCTTAGCGCGGGCCCTCTCCATTTTAGTCGGGTTTCTGAAACGGAAAAATATGCATGCGACAGTGGGACAGTTTGGGACATTTCACGAGAACCTCGATTCTTGTCCCAGGGTGTCCCAGGTGTCCTATAGGAGCGGGACGGGACAAACATCAGGGTTTTATGACATTTTTGTTCACGATTTGGTTGAATTTGCTCAGAACCCTTATGTTTGCGCCACTCTTGCGCCACCTCGATCACTGCGCCGGCGCGGCGCAAGAATCAGGGGTTAGAGACGTTCTGTCGTACCGACTGCAGGTCCGGCGAAACGTCGAAGCTGAATGCAGCGATCGAATTACGCCGTCAAACTAATTTTGGAAACATCTTGCCCGAGCTTTCAAGGCGGATTCCACGATTGCAACTAATATTCATTGCGAACCGTTTAATCCTTGCTTGAATCAGGTAAAACAAATAGAATCAAACGAGTTAGGTTGCCGCAAAATTCAGCAAGAATTGTGTCAATATACTGTATTGATTCTCTCCAGAGTTAACGGAGCGTCTTCA
>JBJMGN010000226.1:0-13427 GCA_045807885.1 Pyrinomonadaceae bacterium
AGAGAGTTTTTCTTTTTGCTTCGATCCCGGTCGTCTTCGGGTTATTCGTGATCGTTTTTTTCGTTCGCGAGGAAAAAAAGGAAGTGAAGGTTGAAGATGCGATCCCGATCAAATTTTCCCTTCGCGAATTTGACGGCAATTTCAAAAAATTTCTTTTCGTGATCGCGTTATTTACGCTTTCAAACTCGACGGACGCATTTCTACTTCTTCGCGCCGAACAGGCAGGTATAGCGCCGGCGATGCTCCCGCTGCTTTGGATGGTGCTGCATTTCAGCAAAGTGATCTTTTCGCTTGCCGGCGGCAATTTGTCGGACCGGCTCGGCCGAAAGCCGACGATCTTAACGGGTTGGATCGTCTACGCCGCTGTTTACTTCGCTTTTGCGTTCGTCAATTCAGAATGGCAGGCGTGGGCACTCTTCATTGTTTACGGCGTTTATTTTGGCCTGACCGAGGGGGTCGAAAAGGCCCTTGTCGCTGATATGGTATCGGACGAAAAGCGCGGAACGGCATATGGCTTCTACAACCTGGCATACGGGATCACCGTTCTTCCTGCATCGCTGCTTTTTGGATTTCTCTGGAGCCGGTTCGGCGTCGAAACGGCCTTCGGCGTCAGCGCTTCGATCTCGATCGTAGCCGTGATCTTTCTTTTCGGTATAAAAACAAAGGAGCCCGAAAGGGCCCCTTCGATATACTGATCTGAATTCACGTTCAATAGATCTGAACAGAACCGACGATATTTCGGAATGTGTTCTCGTAACTGAACGATTCTGACTCCGGTACGACCGTGATCAAGTAAAAAGCCCTTCCGTCGCGCATCGGAGCCGTGTAAACGGTCACCGATTCATTGCGGTTGGTGATAGCCGAGCGGCCCGCTAATGTGACTGCATAACCCTGCTGCGAAGACAGGTTAACTCGTGTCAGCCCGCTCTCATCGCGAAGATACTGATTGTTCTGCATCAGCTCACGCACGAAAGTTTCGGTCGCGGTACGCAGACTTGAGCTTTGCGGCTGAAAGGTGCCCATCATAATGCCATGTGTTATTCCCTGTGAGCCGTAAGCGCCCTCAGGCGCAAATGTCACATCACTCTGACCGGAAAGCTCACGCCAGTTCGAAGGTATGTTCAGTCTCAACCGATCGCCTGCGGAATAAACCCGCGTGCGGCTCGAAGGATATTCGACGCGATTCGAATAGCGGCCGTTTTCCATGCCGCTGCCGCCGTATGTTCCCTGCGAATTTCCCTGACCGTTCCTGTATCCGCCCTGTTGGATCTGGGCCATTGTCGGTGCCGGGGACATTCCCCGCAGCCGAGCCTGGACGCGTTCAAAATCACGAGTGATCTTGATCGGGTTTTGCGACACGTTAAGATACGAAGCTTCCTGGTTTATCTTTTGAAATCTGTTGCCCGGGTCGGGGTGGCTCGATAACCACTCCGGTCCGCGCGATCCGCCTTGGCGTGCGATCGTCTGGAACATATTCGCAAGGTCGCGCGGGTCGTAACCGGCATCGGCCATTATCCGCGCGCCAAGAACATCTGCTTGTGATTCGTATTCGCGGCTGTATTTCGTCATCCACGCGGATGCCGCCATCGCCCCGGCTTGAGCGCCGGACTGGCCGCCAAGTAACGCTCCGCCCAGGATCAATCCGAGTTGGCCGAGCGTGCTACCAGCACTTGATTGCTTTGTTGCCTGCGCTGTCGAATGCCGCAAAGCGACGTGGCTGATTTCGTGCGCCATTACCCCGGCCATCTCACCTTCGTTTCGTGACGCCTCGATCATCCCGCGGTTGACGAACATTGGGCCACCGGGCAATGCGAAAGCATTAATGTCGCTCGCGTTAACGACCTTGAACCTATATTGGAACGCAGGCTGCTGGAATTGCTCGGGGATACTGGCAACTAGCCGCTGGCCGACCTTTTCAACATAGCGGGTCACGTCGTCGTCATACAGTATTGGAAATTGCTGTTCGACCTGGGTCGCCGTCTTTTGGCCGAGTTGAATATCGTCCTGGACCCTGTACTTATTTTTAGGAAGAGTGATGGTCGTTTGACCGATCGACGCTACGGGTAAGATAGCGAGTGTTACCGCCAGACACGTCGAAAAAATGCGCGTTTGAAAACTTTTGTAGTTCATTTTTCCCTCCCCGATATTGCTGGAATGTTGGGCTACCTAAAATATAGACCATTTAGGCCAATTTTGGCGTGGTTTTGATGGGAAGGGTGCGAATCAGCGTTGCAGGAAATTAAAGCGGGGTCAGCGTGTGGCAGCGACTGCCGGGATCTCCGGAATATCAGGATCAGGCGAATCACTCGACGCGAGAGCACCCTTTATCTTCCAAATTAGCTCACGGCTGGCATCTGCGTCGATATTGCGCGCTTGGCGCATTTCGATGAGGATAGCCAACGCGAGTTCGTTCTCAAGCTCGTCTTTTAGATCCATTTTTATACACAAATCCGCAAAAGCGGGACCGTAATGCTGAGGGTATTTTGAGAATCTACAACAGTAATGTTAGCGCCGTGTTAACAAGTTGTTAATTCTGGATCCGATCCGAATTTGCCGAAACGAATGTTAAGTATAATTTAACCACGGGCCGGAAGTTGCGAACTATAATTGCGCGTTCACTATCAGGGGAAGATGCAATGCTGAAACACATTGAAGCGCAAAGTTTTACGGCCCCGAATGCGGGTGTGATGCACGACCATTACGTCGACGACCAACTAGATCTGCTTCGCGATAAGATACTGCTGCTCGGCGGAAAGACCGAAGCCGCGGTAAAGAACGCGACGCGCGCTCTGATCGAGCGCGACTCGGAAATTGCAAATACCGTTACGTCTGAAGACAAAGTGATCGATCAAATGGAGCTTGAGATCGATCGGTTATGCATCGATATTCTGGCTTCGCACCAACCGACATCGCACGACCTCAGGCTCGTCGTTTCCGTCGCAAAGATCACACCGATACTTGAACGCATCGCCGACCATGCAGCTAGCATCGCCGAGGCCTCCCTGGTGCTGAACAACGAACCGCAATTTAACAATTACATCGATTTTTCGTTGATGGCGGATATGGCGGGCGATATGTTGAAAACGGCGCTCGACGCGTTTACAGCGGAAGATGCCGAGCTGTCGCGAGTGATCATCAGCCGGGACAAGCAAATTGACGACTGTTACCGCCGAGTGTTCGACGAACTGATCGAAATGATGATCGACAACCCAAGCTCTACGACGGGTGCGGCTCATCTTTTGTTCGTTGCAAAGCATTTAGAACGAATTGGGGATTACGTAAAAGACATTTGCGAACTGAATGTTTATCTTCGCGAAGCAGTATTTATCAAGCACGGTTCGCATGTTTGAAAGCAGTTAGACATCGCACAATTGCTGGAATAGACTTAGAGGCAAATTTACAAACAACTCAGAGGGAGACACAAATGGCTTTCAGCTTACTTCCGAGGGAAGACCAATATTTCGCGTTATTTTCGCAGATCAGCGCAAAGCTTCAGGAAGCATCGAAGATCCTGGTCGAAATGATGCAGGGTTCGGACAAGGATTTCGAATCACTGTCGAAAAAGATCAAGCATGTCGAACATGAATGCGATGAGCTTACTCACACCATCACGACAAAGCTCAACAAATCGTTCATCACGCCGTTTGACCGCGAAGACATTTACACGCTCTCTGTCGCGCTCGACGACGTATGCGACTACATCGATGCTGCGGCGCGCGCCGTGGTGATGTACAACATTCACGAAACTGACGAGCACGCCGTCAAACTTTCGATCATTATTCAGAAGCTTGCAGACGAAATACACGCGGCGACATCGCTGCTTGAGAATGGAAAGGGAATGGGGCCGCATTTGCTCGAAATTCAACGGCTGGAGAATGAGGCGGATGATGTGTATTTTCGCGGCATGGCCGAGCTCTTCAAAAACTCGCCGGATGCAATTCATCTGATCAAGTGGAAGGAACTGTACGAAATTCTCGAAAACGGCACCGACCGCTGCGAGAGCGTCGGCAACATCATCGAAAGCATTGTCCTTAAACATAATTAGGCCGACACCTTTATGGATCAACAAACAGCGGCCCTAGGTCTCGTCATATTTATAATTATCGTCGCGCTTGCTTTCGATTATGTGAATGGGTTTCACGATGCGGCGAACTCCATCGCAACCGTCGTCGCCACGCGGGTATTGAGCCCGGGTATCGCGGTGGCGTGGGCGGCGTTTTTCAATTTCGTCGCATTCCTTGTCTTCGGCACCGCGGTGGCTAAAACGATCGGGGGCGATATGGTGAATATCGCTGTGATTCCCCAAGGCGACCAGCTTTATGTGCTGCTTGCAGGAGTTTTGGGCGCGATCATTTGGAATCTCATTACATGGTATCTTGGCCTGCCCACATCGAGCTCGCATGCTTTGGTTGGGGCTTATGCCGGGGCGGCGCTTTCTTCTTACGCTTGGCATTTCGGTCTGTCGGGAGCAGAGACTGTTCTAAAGGCTGAAGGCTGGATCAAAACACTTACCTTTATCGTCCTTTCCCCGCTGATCGGTGCGACCCTCGGTTTTATTTTGATGGTCGCAGTTTATTGGATCTTTCACCGGGTTTCGGTGAATCGGGTCGACCGCGTATTTCGCATTGGCCAGCTATTTTCTGCAGCAGCATATTCGCTCGGACACGGAGGAAATGATGCCCAAAAAACCATGGGAATCATCACTATCGTATTGGTTTCGGGTGGGTTTCTTCAGATGACCTCAGCGGGAAAGCTTCCGGATATACCTCTCTGGGTCGTTCTCGCCGCCCATGCGGCAATCGGGCTCGGGACGCTTTCCGGCGGATGGCGAATTGTGAAAACGATGGGAACGAAGATCGTTAAGCTGCAGCCGGTGGGCGGTTTCTGTGCCGAGACCGCGGGCGCGTTGACGTTGTTCGGAGCCACCTCGTTCGGGATCCCGGTTTCTACAACTCATACGATCACCGGTTCGATCGTCGGTGTCGGCTCCGCAAAGAGGTTTTCTGCAGTCAAATGGGGCGTCGCGGGCAGGATCGTTTGGGCATGGGTATTAACCATTCCAATGGCGGGATTGATCGCCGGCGTTTCCTACATGATCATTACTCTGATCGAAAAGATCGTGACTTAGTAGAAACCCCCTTATTACAAAACGATTGACAGTCGATGCAACACCGTGTAATATGTGCAACACGGGTGACTGGCTTGCGCTTTGGTGCGCCGTCGGCCATTAACGATCTTTGACATTGTGCAGATGCCGGCAACAAAACGGAGTCAGTTCGCAAACATTCAACGTGAAACTGGACTGAGGGAATCGCACTTGCTTACGCGCGTGATTGTGCAAAAACATGGATGAGACAGCGGGACAATCTGGGACAAGGGGCGAAAAAGTTTTTTTCAAAAATCCTGGAATTTCGCCCTTAAACTAGCTGTAACTTTTGCAAATGCGTAACTTATTTGTCCTGCTAAGGTGCGGGACATGGCCGGGACAACAGCGGGACAATACGGGACAGATTCACGATCCAGTTAGACCGTACTAGTTCCGGCAATACCGGAATTCCGAATTTAGAGCGAGTTTAGAGGCAGCCGATCAAGCATCCGCCGGCGGGTGGATCAGGCATTTATTGAGATAGATGCCGGACCTGCCGACAGATACGACGCCATCGAGTCGTCCATTCAAAGCTGCATCCAGCAGTTCGAGGTAATCTTCACGCGTGGGCGTGACGTATGAAACCTCAAATGGTTCTTCCTTAACTGCAAGCTTTTCAAGAAGTCCGTTCAGCGAACCTTCTTCGTTGTTCGTATTGGTCAACATACAGTCCTCTCCCTCGATAGATGCGAGTGATGTTCTGGGTTTTCGACGCGTGTATTGCAAGACTAGTGAGGATTTCGAATGCTGTCAACGCTTAAATTGAGGGAATTCAGAGGAAGGTTCATTGTTGAAACAGATCGGGATACTGCAACCCGAATGCTTGTAACTAATTAGCAAATAAAGGGTAAGAATCGTCTGTAAAAGTTAACACATTTGTTACATGCCAATACCAAGACCTGGCTCTACGGTTGTTCTAGCGGAGATATCGCGGGCGAATTGATCACCTCGCCGTCGACCGAAAATCTGGAGCCGTGGCATGGGCAATCCCAGGTTTTTTCCGTGGAATTGAACTGAACGATGCAGCCCATGTGCGTGCAGACGGCCGAACGTTTTATTAAATTGCCATCCTCGTCTCTGTAAACCGCATACTTGGATAATCCGTCACGAAGGACACCGCCCTCTCCGTTTTTCAGCTCCGAGACCGATTCGATATCTCCCCCGGTCACCCATTCTTTGTATGGAACGGTGGAAGCGACAACCTCGGGCACCGCTTCGGTTATTGATTGCGTGGCGATTCGCGAAGGGCTGAAAACTTCTTCGAGCGGATTCTCTCGTCCCGCGATCAGGTCGGTGACCAGCATTGCCCCGATCGTGCAGTGCGTCATACCCATTCCCGAATCGCCGGTTATCAGAAAAATGTTCGGCTCGCTATCTGAATATCGGCCTAAGAAAGCGAGGCCGTCGTGCGTTTCGAAGCATTGGCCGGACCATTTGTATTCGAGCTCGCCAACCTGCGGAAAATTCTTTTTCGTCCAGCTGTAGAGACGTTGAAAGCGCACTTCGCCGTCATTCTCCTGCCCGGTGCGGTGATCCTCACCTCCGACGATCAGTATCTGCCTGCCGTTTTCGTTTTGAGTCCGGATGTAATGGTAAGGGTCGGCCGTATCCCACAGCAGAATGGGTTCAGTTAGCGGTTCAATAAGCGGAACGCCGATGGCGTAAGTTCGATAGGCGGGAAGCTGCGCGAACATCTTGCTCATCAGCGGATAGTTCGTCGCAAGAACGATCTGTTTTGCGCTTATCGTTTGGCCGTTCGCGTTCGATACCTTTGGCGATTCCCCGCCGCTCCACTCGACGACGTGCGTGTGCGAAAAAAGCTTTCCGCCCATCCGCTCGATCGCATCGCACAGGCCGCTGAGATATTTCAATATGTGAAACTGTCCCTGGTTTGGAAATCGGAGACATCTGCCGGATTCGAATCCCGGCACAGGAGCTCGGTCGACAAATTCTACGCCGGCCGGACCGGACCTGCGCGCTGCCTCGAATTCTTCTTCCAAATCGTCGTCGCCGTCCTCCGCTTCGAAGAGATAACCGTCGAGCCGGGTGAAATCGCAGTCGATATTCTCATCGCGAACGTTTTGTTCGATCTGATCGATCGCGGCGGTGTGGGCTGCGACAGCGAGCTTTGCCTTTTCCTCGCCGTGCCATTTTTCGATGCGGTAGATCCGGTCGTCTATCGCGTTGGAAAGATGTGCGGTCGTTCGGCAGGTTTCCCCCGCGCCGATCAATCCGTCATCGACCACCGTCACGTTTCGCCCCTCACGGGCCAGGAGATAGGCGGTCGTGAGCCCCGCGATACCCGCACCGATGACGCAAACATCTGTTTCGACATCGGAAGTGAGCGAACGCGGCTCGCGAAGTTGTTCCGTTGCTTCCCAATACGAAGTGGTCGAGCCTTCATCACTCTTTCTCATGGCTTTGCCTCTAACCAAGTATCGTTTTGCACGATTTTTACGTTTGTACAAACCGGAACAAATGGCGGTGGGCAGCTGGTTTTGCACATCCCCCGGTCGCTTGCGCTCGTGCACACAAAGCGCAATGATTTCCTTTGAAACACCTTCACGAAACGCATCTAAATAAACAACCGGAATCATATGTCGGCCGTACTCGAACAAATTAAGCAATTGGAAGATTTCCTTGTGATGTCGGACCCCGAAATCGATTCGTCGATCGAGGAATCGAAGCGAGAGCTGGGCGGCCGCGTTATCATTCTTGGCCATCATTACCAGCGCGACGACGTCATCAAACACGCGGACCTGACGGGCGACAGCTATCAGCTTTCCGTGATGGCATCGCAAACGGACGCCGACTATATAGTTTTCTGCGGCGTACATTTCATGGCGGAATCGGCCGACATTCTTGGCAAGCCGCACCAGCGAGTGATCCTGCCGGATCTGGGTGCCGGATGCTCGATGGCGGACATGGCGTCGATCGATCAGGTTGAGGACGCCTGGGAGCAGCTTCGCGATATCGGAGTGCTGGAGCAGAAGGTCGCGCCGATCACGTACATGAATTCGACGGCGGCGATCAAGGCATTCTGCGGCCGTAACGAAGGCGTGGTCTGCACCTCTTCTAACGCCGTTCCGCTGTTTGATATTTACTTAAAAGAGTTCGATAAGATGTTCTTCTTTCCGGACCAGCACCTTGGAAGAAACACGGGCGCGAAGTTCGGGATTCCACTCGACAAGATGGCGCTTTGGAATCCGCATGAAGAGCTTGGCGGAAATACTGAAGAGCAGCTGCTCGAAGCGAAGTTGATCTTATGGCGCGGGCATTGTTCGGTGCACGGCCGCTTCAAGCCGTGGCACATCGATAAAATTCGTGACGAAATTCCCGGCGTGCAGGTTCTCGTTCATCCCGAATGCATGCGCGAGGTCGTTGAAAAAAGTGATCTCGACGGATCGACGTCCTTCATTATCAAGACTGTCGAAAACTCGCCGAGTGGGTCGAAATGTGCGATCGGTACCGAGGTGAATCTTGTCAACCGGCTTCAGCAGCGTTTCCCGGATAAGGTAGTTCGGCTGCTAGCTCCCGACCTTTGCATGTGCGCGACTATGTACCGCATAGCCCCGCAAAATCTCGCCTGGGCGATGGAAAATTTGATTGGCGGCAACGTCGTGAATGAGATCGTGGTTGACGATGAGACGAAACATTTCGCGAACATCGCGCTTGAACGAATGATCTCGCTGACTGAAACCAAGGCAATTTGAGGCCGATCTTTACTTCGATACGGCCCATCCCATAAAGCCGCTCGTAATTCCGATACCCTTGCTTTCTCTTTGCGAGTAAAACAAAATAGACGCATGGCTGAATCGCAAGCTCCCGGCAAGACGCGGTCCCGCTGTCGCGAAATAATGACGACAGACGTCAGAACCGTAAGTCCGAATACGCCTATTAAGGAAGTAGCCGCGATGATGCGCGACAGCGATATCGGTTCCCTGCCAGTGGTAGAAAACGGCAAATTGCTTGGCATCGTTACTGACCGTGACATCGTAGTGCGTTCATTGGCAGAGGGAAATGAAGTTTCAAGTCCGGTGTCCGATGCGATGACATCTGACGTCTTTTCTGTGAAACCAGACGATTTTGTTTTCGAAGCTATTCGTCTTATGGGCGACAAACAAGTCAGGAGAATTCCAGTAGTTAAAAACGACGGTACGCTCGCCGGTATTATCGCGATGGCCGACATCGCCCTCGAAGTTGAGGACGAACGTGAGATCGCAGAAACTCTGGAAGAAATATCAAGCGGAAGCGCATTTTGGAGAAAGAAATAATAGAACGTGCGGTCATTTTGCTTCGACCGATCCTCCTACCGCCGGCACAATAATGGCAAAATCATTTAACAGGCATTTCCAGTTTTTAGGCTCATCCAAGCACGTGAAACCTTCGGGCCCGCTTTGGCTTCCCGCGGCGGATGTTTACCAAACCGAAGACGGTTGGGTCGTGAAGGTCGAACTCGCCGGTGTCGCTGCGGAGGATGTTGAGATCGAGGTACAAGGTAATGTCCTTTATATTGCCGGCTGCCGAAAGGATCGTTCGTGTGCCGCGGGTGTCGCCTATCACCAAATGGAGATATCGTACAGCCGGTTCGAAAAGTCCCTTTTGTTTCCGGCCTCGATCGACGGCGTTTCACTCGATCATATGTTCGAGAATGGGTTATTGATAATCAGGTTGAGGAAAAGTAGGTCGTAGTACTTTTCCCTCATTTTCGTTGTGTAAATCTGAACGTCCTTTGTGTTTCGCTACTAACACAAAAAGAACGGAGTGGATTCGATGGCAGACGAAACAAAACAAACAGCTGAGAAGCCAGAACCGCCGCCGATGCCGCAGCCGTTCGAAATACCGATCTTACCGCTGCAAAATACAACGCTTTTCCCCGAAACTGTAGTTCCGCTTGCTGTGGGCCGTGACCGGTCGATGCTCGCCGTCGAGGCCTCGCTTGCAACAGAAGAAAAACTACTCGGCTGCATCACTACAAAAAACGACAACGTAACTGGCGACGATGCTAAGTTTGATGATCTTTTCAAGATCGGCACGATCGTCAATATCAAGCGGATGATGCGAAACGACGGCGTTATGCAATTGATCGTCCAGGGCCTAGATCGCTTTCGCGTCGTTGAATGGCAAAACGAAACGCCATACATAACGGCAAAGATCGAAGTACTTCCTGACCTGATCCGCCGCGACGAGGAAGAGATCGAAGCGCTGAAAAGAAACATCCTGGGAATGGTACAGCAGGCGCTGGCGCTGCTTCCCAACGTTCCGCCCGAGATCCGAATGGCCGTGATGACGCAGCAGAACCCGATCCAGCTCGCATATTTCATGGCATCAGTCCTCGACCTTGGGACTGAAACTGAACAAAAGATGCTCGAGTCGGAATCGGTCGACGGACTTCTCACGCTTACACATGCGGCTCTGGCTCGAGAGCTTGAAATAATGCAGATCCGCTCGAAGATCGCGACCGAGGCACAGACGGAGATGGACAAATCGCAACGCGATTATGTTTTGCGTCAGCAGCTGAAAGCGATCCAGAAAGAGCTTGGTGAGGATGAAACTGGCGAGAAAGCGGAAGCCGGTCAGCTTCGCGAGCGTCTGGAAAAAGCCGACCTTCCGGACGACGTGCGGAAGGAAGCCGAGCGGGAATTGAAAAGAATGGAGCAGCTTCCGCAGACTGCGCCCGATTATCACGTGATTCGAACGTATTTGGAATACGTCCTCGAACTGCCGTGGCGAAAATCGAGTGAGGAACGGCTCGATCTTACTGAGGCAAGAAAGATCCTCGATGAGGATCATTACGGGCTCGAGGACATCAAAGAACGCATACTCGAATCTCTCGCTGTGGTGAAACTTCGACCGGATGGAAAGAGTCCGATCATTTTGTTTGTCGGTCCTCCGGGAGTCGGTAAAACGTCGCTCGGGCGATCGATCGCGCGAGCATTGGGCCGCGAATTTGATCGTCTTTCGTTAGGCGGCATGCGTGACGAAGCAGAACTTCGGGGGCACCGCCGCACCTATATTGGCGCGATGCCGGGCCGGATAATTCAAGCTTTGAGGCGAGTGGGCGTGAACAATCCGGTCATGATGCTGGATGAGATCGACAAACTTGGAAACGATTACCGCGGCGACCCGTCGTCGGCGTTACTCGAAATTCTTGATCCGGCGCAGAACAATACGTTTCGAGATAATTACCTCGATCTTCCGTTCGACCTCTCGAAAGTTTTCTTCATCGCGACGGCGAATCAACTTGGGCCGATCCCAATGCCGCTTCGTGACCGAATGGAGATCATTCAGCTTGCGGGTTACAGCGACCGCGAAAAGCTCAATATCGCGAAACAATATCTCGTGCCGCGACAGATCGGCGAAAACGGATTGAAACCCGAACAGCTCGAGATAACCGACGAAGCGATCAATTTGCTTACGTCGCGGTACACGCGCGAAGCTGGGGTCCGACAGCTCGAACGCGCGGTTGGAAACATCGCGCGCAAAGTGGCGCTGAAAGTCGCCGAAGGCGGAAACGAAAAAACCGTCGTTGGTGAAAAGGAAGTTAAGGAATTCCTAGGACCGCCGAGGTTTTTCCCCGAATCAGCTCGCGAAGAAATGCCTACCGGTGTTGCTACCGGAATGGCATGGACAGAAATGGGGGGCGAGATCTTATTTATAGAAGCAACGCTTTTGCCGGGAAGCAGCGGCCTTACGTTGACCGGACAACTAGGCGAGGTAATGAAGGAATCTGCGCAGGCCGCCCGAAGCTATCTTTGGTCTCACGCGCCTGAGTTTGGCCTGGATGCCGAAACAATCAAGCAAAACGGTGTACATCTACATGTGCCGGCAGGAGCAATACCTAAAGACGGGCCGAGCGCAGGTGTGACAATGGCGACGGCGCTTGCATCGCTTTATACGGGACGAAAGGTTCGCAACGACACTTCGATGACTGGCGAGATCACGCTTTCCGGGTTGGTATTTCCTGTGGGCGGCATAAAGGAAAAGGTGCTCGCTGCCCACCGGGCCGGAATTCGTCGAATAATTGTTCCGGCTCAAAACGAGAACGACGTCGAAGAAATTCCTGAGGATGTCCGCAAGGAACTTGAAATAATTCCCGCCACACGCGTGAGCGATGTTCTGAGGGCTGCGCTCGAGGCAGAGGGTTCGTCAGAGCGGTCCGATTTCATTCTTCCAAACGTCGATACACCGAGCGGCGATTCGCCTTCCGAACCGCTTATCGCGAAAGAAAAAGCGAAATAATGGAAACGATGAGCTGAGACAGGATTCTCCGGTTCCGTATTACAAATTTTCGCGTTCACCGAACCGATCAGCCTTTTTTCTATCCTCGATCTGCACTGTTGACAGATGTGTCGGCTATGGCGCACGTTTTGAATAGAATCATTTCCTATTCACAAACTCGGTTCCGTGCTACGATACTGAGGCCCGGTCATTCTTCTACATAAAAGGAAATTCTAGATAATCGAGATCGTTCTGAATGAATATCGCATTGTTCAAAGTTCGTGGTTTAGTATTTCTATCTGCAGTCGCTACGTTTGGATTTTTCATATTTGGTCTTTCCGGCACTCCGCAGTCGGCACGTGAACGCACCAAAACCGGCTATCTTCCAAAGGCGTACTCGAAAAGTGATGCAGTTACCCGTGAAATCCGGAACGGGTCCCGCTCATTGCTCAAATTTCGAGTAGAAAACGGTGCGGACCGGGATAATGCTCTGAAACTCGGTCGATTAGTAGCTGACCAAGGCAGTTACCTTTTTGTTTCCGTAAGCAATTCGGTTGCTCCACCAAATGGTTCGCAACGCGTCGAAACGACGATCAGCCTCCCGGGCAAGCATTTTGATCCGATCGAAAATCCACCAAGTGGTTCGGTTCCGCCGGGCGTCGAACGCTCGCCGCAGGGCGAAGGCTACTACATCGTCCAATTTGGTATCACTGCAACCGATGAATTGCTGGATAGTTTGAAGGCTACGGGCGTAGAAGTGCTTCAATACATACCGCATCAGGCGTTCTTCGTGTACGGAAGTGGCGAGGCGATCTCGCGCGCGGCAGCGCATTCGCGCGTTCGATGGGTAGGTAGCGTTTTACCTGAGTATAAGTTATCGGCTCCTTTGAAAGAACAATTGGCGTCCGCACGCCAGAATAAAAAGCCTGCCGACGGAATCGAAGAGCTTGAGTTAACAAGAAAATCAAGAGCAGTCTTTGATATAGCGGTCTTTAAGCGAGCAAACATAAAAGATGTTGCGGACCGGATCGCAACTCTCGGGGGCCAGGTCACGAATGAG
>JBJMGN010000227.1:0-12700 GCA_045807885.1 Pyrinomonadaceae bacterium
GTCGCTGTCAAGAACGCATCGAGCCTGTCACCGATAAAGGGAAGGCGGGCAACCTTGAATCCACTCAGAAGGATCTGCGGGACAAATGCCACGAATGCCAGGTAAATAGCGCCAACGGTCGTGAGCCGCGTCAGGATGTTGTTCAAATACTCTGCAGTCGGTGCTCCCGGCCGAATACCCGCGACAAAACCACCATGCTTCCGCAGATTGTCGGCGACCTCGTCCGTATTGAACACGATCGTGATGTAAAAGAACGTGAAGATCACGATGAGCGAAATGAAAACAAGCTCGTAATACGGATCGCCACCATGAAATTGCGTAAAAAATGCATGGACCTTCGACCACGTCGAATTCGGGTCGTTTTGATCTGGCGGAAACGCCGCCATTAAGGTCTGCGGCATTGCCAGAATCGATGACGCAAAGATCACCGGAATAACGCCGCCCATGTTGATCTTCAGCGGCAGGCTGGTTTCCTGGCCACTAAAGGTCTGGTTACCGATCCGGCGACTTGCGTAGCTAATGGCGATCTTTCGACGAGCCGACTCGACATAAACGATCAAGGCGATCAGCGCGATCAACACTGCAATAAGGAAAACGACCCCAAGCGTCTGCGTTGGATCGCCTGTACCGACACGCTCGGACACCTGCAGCACACCGCGCGGCAAGCCGATGACAATACCGGCGAATATGAGCAGTGAAATTCCATTTCCGACGCCGCGTTCGGTGATCTGTTCGCCAAGCCACATCACAAAGATCGTTCCTGTCGTTAGCGTCAGGACGATCATTAATGACGACGGCCAGCTATTCTCAATAATGCCATTCCGGCTAAGCCAAGTGGCGACGAAAAATGTCTGAACCGAACATAGTAGGACCGTTAGATAACGCGTCCACTGATTCATCTTCTGCCGTCCAACTTCGCCTTCTTCCTGGATCTTTTTCATCGCAGGCGAAAGCACCGGCATTAGCTGCATGATGATAGAGGCAGTGATGTAAGGTGTCACGCCGAGGGCAAACACCGAGATCGTGCGGAAGTTGCCGCCCGAAAACAGATCGAGTACGCCGAGAAGCGTGCCTGCAACTTCGCCCCATACTCGCTCGAGTTGAGGTTTATTTATTCCGGGGGCAGTAACATGGGCGCCGAGCCTGTAAACCGCCAGCAAACCGAGTGTAAAAAAGATGCGTTTCCGCAACTCGGGAATACTGAACATGTTTTGAATGGCGGCAAAAAACTTCTCCATATATTTCGGTAAGGGTGATGCTTTTAGGCGTTCCTGGTAAGAGTGAAAATAAAACTAACGAAGCTGAACGGCCGACGCCGTCGTTCTTACCTCTAAGCTGCGGCAACCGCGGCCTTTACGATCTCTGTTGCGGTTCCACCGGCCTTTTCGATCTTGTCCTTCGCGGTCTTTGTAAATCGATGAGCCGAGATCTTCAGCGATTTGGATATATCGCCGTTGCCGAGTATCACCAGGTCGTGCTTTGCCTTTTTGATCAATCCACGTTCGTGAAGGATCTCAGGCGTCACTTCGTCACCTGCTTTGAAGTTCTCCTCGATCTTGCCAAGGCTGATCTCGATCCACTGCTTCTTAAATATATTGGTGAACCCGCGTTTCGGTAGTCGACGCTGTAAAGGCATCTGGCCGCCTTCGAAACCAGGACGGCTTGAATAACCCGAACGCGATTTCTGCCCTTTGTGACCCTTACCGGAGGTTTTGCCAAGCCCTGAACCAGGGCCGCGACCGAGGCGCTTTTTCTTATGCGTCGAACCAGGAGCAGGATGTAAATTATTTAATGATAAAGCCATATGTTTTCTCGTAAATAGAAAATTCGATTTACTATTCAACGATCCTCAGCAGGTGCGGCACCTTCGCAACTAGTCCGCGCATCGACGGTGTATCCGGACGCGTAACTTTTTGATTAAGCTTTGTAATGCCCAGGCTTTTCACAACCTCTTTCTGCTTCTTTGCGTAGCCGATCGAGCTGCGATAATACTGAATCGTGATATTGCCCGCGTTTTCTGATTTCTTTGCCATGATCTCGTAATAGTGACGCCTTTAGGCGTTCAAAACGGACCAAGAGAACGCCAAACGGCGCCACTCTTACTCCTAAACCAATTCTTCCACTTGCTTTCCGCGAAGCCGAGCAACTTCGATCGGATCCTTCATTCGCGAAAGTCCGTTGAATGTTGCGCGGATCACGTTGTGAGCGTTCGCAGAGCCCAATATCTTGGTCCGAACATTGTGAACGCCGAGGCTCTGCAAAACGGCACGCACTGCGCCGCCGGCAATCACACCGGTTCCCTCAGCAGCCGGCTTCAAAAGCACGCGGCCGGCGCCGTATTCGCCGATCAACTCGTGCGGCAGCGTTCCTTCGATCAGCGGCACGCGGATCAGATTGTTCTTTGCTGCCTCAACCGCCTTTTTGATCGCGTTCGGAACTTCCTTCGCCTTTCCGGTACCAAAACCAACGTGGCCCGACTCGTCGCCTATTACGACAAGCGCCGCAAACGACATATTTTTGCCGCCCTTTACGACCTTGGTGACGCGATTGATCTGAATAAGCTGATCTTTGAGGATCAGGCCGTTCGGAGAAATTCTTTGTTTACTCTTCATTATTCTTTTCTTCTTTCGCTCCGTTACCGGCAGCTTCCGACTTGTTCAATCCGGCTTCGCGCGTCGCATCAAGCAATGCCTTAACACGGCCGTGATAAACATAACCGCCGCGGTCGAACACAACATTTTCGACGCCGGCAGCCTTGGCGCGCTCCGCGACCGCTGCACCGACCCGTTTCGCCGCATCGATATTCCCGCCCGATGGACCCGCCAACGCTTTTTCAGTGGTTGATGCGGTTGCGAGCGTTTTGCCGCTGTCATCGTCGATCACTTGTGCGTAGATGTGGTTCAGGCTGCGGAAAACCGCAAGCCTTGGCCGCTCTGCAGTGCCGCGAACTTTCTTGCGAATGCGGCTATGCACTCCTCGCCTAATCTCTGCTCTATTCGTCTGTCCCATAATCTAGTTAATCGTGAATTGTGAATCGTAAATAGTCGTAAAATCTATTCACGATTCACGATTTACTATTTACCCGTCTTTCCGGGCTTCAATTTGTAATACTTGTCAGCGTATCGAACGCCTTTTCCCTTATATGCGTCCGGTTTGCGTAGGCGGTTTAATTCCGCGGCAACCTGTCCGAGCTTTTGCTTGTCGATGCCGCTCAATGTGATCGTCAATTGATACTGGTTGATCGACGTTTTTGTGTTTACGCGCTCGGTCTTTGCTTCAACGCCTTCGGGAAGCGGATATTCGATCGGGTGTGAATAGCCAAGCGAAAAGACGATCTTCTTGCCCTGAACATCCGCCTTATAGCCGACGCCAACAACATCCATCTCTTTCTTAAAACCTTCGGTCACGCCGACGACGGCATTGTTTGCCAACGCTCTTGCCAAACCGTGAAACGCTGCCTGATCATCGCCCGCGCGTTCCGCGATCAGGGAATCCTCTTCCTGCTTGAACTTCACACCGTTCGGGATCGGCGTCGAAAGAACGCCCTTCGGGCCCTTTACTTCAAGTGCCGAATCACCGATGGTCACGGTAACGCCCGATGGGATCGTTATCGGTTTTTTTCCAACTCGTGACATAACTTAATAAACCTCTGCCAGGATCTCGCCGCCGACATTTGCCTTTCGCGCGGCCTTTCCGCTCATTAATCCGTTCGACGTCGAAACGATATTTACGCCATAGCCGCCAAGGACCCTCGGAATTTCGCCGGCGCCGACATAAACGCGGCGGCCCGGACGTGAAACGCGGGAAAGATGCGTGATCGACGATGTTCCTTTTGCGTCATAACGCAAAAAGATACGTATCGCGTATTTCGGCGCTTCACCCTTAGTGGTGAAATTATTGATGTAGCCCTCTTCTTTCAGTATCCGGGCAACTTCCATTTTTAGCTTGGAACCCGGAATATCTACGCGCGGATGATTCGCAGCTATCGCATTGCGAATCCGCGTAAGCATATCGGCTATTGGATCTGTCATTCTTTAACTCCGTAAATTATTGCGGTGGTTCGGCAATTCCGCCTTCCGCAGTCAAAACTTACCAACTTGATTTCACAACGCCCGGTATCTGGCCCTGAAGTGCTAGATCGCGAAGCGCGATGCGCGACACGCCAAACTTTCTCAGGTAACCGCGAGTGCGGCCCGACTGTGAACAGCGATTCCGAACGCGGATCGGGCTGCCATCGCGCGGCATCTTTTGCAGGATCATCACCGCTGCGTCGACTTCTTCAACCGTCGATCTCGGATTGTTGATCACCTTTTTTGCTGCCAGGCGACGTTGCCGCCATAGTTCAACGCGAACCTTCCGTTTGTTGTTTTTTACAACTTTGCTTATCTTCGCCATAAAAAAATTCTTATTGCCTGAATGGCATTCCAAGTGCTTTCAAGAGCGATCGTGCCTGATCGTCGTTCCGTGCCGTTGTGACGATCGAAATATTCATTCCGCGGGTCTTGTCGACCTTGTTGAAATCGATCTCCGGAAAGATCAGCTGTTCGCGGATCCCGAGCGTATAATTGCCGCGGCCGTCGAACGCTTTCGCCGAGATTCCGCGAAAATCGCGAACACGCGGAAGAGCGACCGAGATCAGGCGATCTAAAAACTCGAACATCCGCTCTCCGCGAAGAGTGACCATTGTGCCGATGCTCATTCCCTGACGCAGCTTGAACGCTGCGATCGATTTCTTCGCTTTAGTGATCACCGGTTTTTGACCCGTGATCGATCTAAGTTCTTCGGTAGCGACATCCAGGATCTTGGCGTTTGCGCTTGCTTCGCCGAGGCCCATATTAATGATCACTTTCTCGATTCGCGGGATCGCCATCGGATTTTTGATGTCGAATTCCTTTGCGAGCGCAGGAGCGATCTCGTTCTTATATTTTTCCTTCAGTCTTGCCATTGTTTGAATTCCTTTGTTTGGGTCTCGCAATTCGCGTTTCCAAACCTCAAACTATTCCTTTTCTTCCCTGTCCTTCTTCGGCTCTTTCTTGCCGAATACGTCCGGCTCTGGGATCACCTTTCCGCTTTTCGCTATACGGACCTTTTTGCCGTCTTTGGTCTCATATCGAACACGTGTCGGCTTTCCCGTATCCGGGTCGATGATCGCGACGTTCGAAATGCTGACCCAAGCTTCACGTTCGATAATGCCGCCTTCGCGATTCATTTGCGGCATCGCCTTTTGGTGCTTTTTCATCAACATCGCGCCTTCGACCTTGATCTTACCGGTCCGCGCATCGACGTCGATCACGCGACCGCGAAACGGCTGGCGTTTTCCCGCACTGTCGTAGCGGTTATATTCCTTTCCCGCGATAAAAACGACCTGGTCGCCACGCTTGATCCGGCTTCTTGTTGTTCCTGTGCTTGCAGTCTTCATTGCTTCAACCTATATAACCTCAGGAGCGAGGCTGACGATCTTCATAAAATTCTTCTCGCGAAGTTCGCGTGCTACGGGACCGAATACGCGGGTTCCAACCGGCGTTCCGTCATCCTTAATAAGCACAGCTGCGTTCTCGTCAAAACGAATATAAGTTCCGTCCTTTCTGCGAACTTCCTTTCGCGTGCGTACGATCACGGCGTTGTAAACCTTACCTTTCTTGGCGGTACCATCAGGAGCCGCTTCTTTGACCGTCACCTTGATCTTGTCACCCAGGCGAGCGATCTTCGCTGTGGACCCGCCGATCGGCGCGATCATCACCACACGTTTTGCTCCCGAATTGTCTGCGACCGCCAAAGAGGTCTGCATCTGAATCATAACTAGTCTCCAGTTGTCAGTTATCAGTTGTCAGACGCCCTTTTTTTACTAACGACTGACTACCGACCACTGTTCTATAACTCTGCCTTGTGAATGATCTCCACTACGCGCCATCGTTTGCGAGCCGACATTGGCCGCGTTTCTACGATGCGAACTTTGTCGCCGATCTTCGCACCCATTTCGTCATGGGCCATAAATTTCTTTCGCTTACGAACGTACTTGCGATAGATCGGGTGCTTGATCAGGCGATCAACGCGGACGACGACCGTTTTTGTCATCTTGTCCGAAGCTACAACACCGATCTTTTCAGCACGTTTGCCGAACTTCTTCTTCGATTCATCGCCAGTTCCACCCGTGACGACATCGGCAATGGCCGCCGCACCGCTTGTCACTACGTCGGCAACCGTTTCGGCAGCCGCCGCGACGGTTTCAATGACGTCGTCGACTATCGATGTTTCTTCCGCCGCGTTTTCGGCCTGAGCTTCCTGTTCTTCTGTTTTCTTCTTTACCATTTCGTCCTTTCGCCTTATTCAGCAACCGCTTTCTTGTTTAGCAGCGTGTAAACACGAGCCAATGTTTTCTTTTCGCGGCGGATGTCTTTTAGGGCTTCGCCCACGCCGAGCGATTTGCGAAACTTCAACCGGAAAAGCGATTCCTTCAACGCATCGGCTTGCTCTTTCAGCTCGTCGGCATTCATCTCGCGAAGCTGGTCCATCGTTTCTTTGCGTTTCATAAACTTAAACTATGCCCCCTTCGAGGTCGGCTCGGGAGACGAACTTGGTCTTGATCGGAAGCTTCTGCGCCGCAAGATTCAAAGCTTCGCGTGCCAGCGTTTCGTCAACACCTTGAATTTCGTACATTACGCGGCCGGGCTTGACTACCGCAACCCAGTGATCCGGTGCACCCTTGCCCGAACCCATACGAGTTTCTGCCGGCTTTTTGGTGATCGGTTTATCGGGAAATATCCTGATCCAGATCTTACCGCCGCGTTTTACGTGACGCGTCATCGCGATACGTGCCGCCTCGATCTGCCGGTCGGTGATCCATCCTGCATCGAGCGCCTTCAGCCCGTAGTCACCGAAATCGAGGTTTTCGCCGCGCGTAGCTTTTCCGCGCATGCGTCCCTTCATCACTCGTCGGTGCTTGACCTTTTTCGGCATCAACATAACTAATCTTCCTCTCTTCCCTGCCTACTGCTTACTGGAAACTGCTTACCTTCCGCCTCGGTCGTCCCGTCGCGGCCTTCTGTCCCCGCGCCTCATTGCCGAGCGGTCGGCTTTAACTTCATTCACCGGATCGGTCGTGGTTCCACGCGCCATCGACGCATTTGCATCGAGAATTTCGCCGCGATAGATCCAAACTTTTACGCCGATGATGCCGAATGTCGTCAACGCTTCTGCAAATCCGAAGTCCACGTCGGCACGCAGCGTATGCAGCGGCAAACGTCCTTCGAGGGACCATTCGGTACGTGCAATTTCGGCTCCGTTCAAACGGCCCGCAACCATAACCTTGATGCCCTGCGCGCCGAAGCGGATAGACTCTTCCATCGTCTTTTTCATCGCACGGCGGAAAGCGATACGTTTTTCGAGCTGCTGAGCGATCTTCTCGGCCTGCAGCTGAGCATTCAGTTCTGGATGGCGAATCTCCTGGATCGAGATCAGAACTTCGCGGCCCGTCTTTCGAGCAAGGTCTTCGCGGAGCTTTTCGATCTCTGCACCTTTACGGCCGATGATGATACCGGGACGCGAGGTGTAGATGATGATCTTCATGCGCGTTGCCGCACGCTCGATATCGATGTGCGAAACTCCGCCGCCTGCGAATTTCTTTTTCAGATCGCGCTTGAGCTTGAGGTCTTCCGCAAGAAACTTGGCGAAATCCTGCTTGGTGAACCAATGCGAATGCCAGTCCTTGTTATATCCGACCCTAAAGCCGTATGGATGAACTTTTTGTCCCATATAATTTGGCCTTTACTGCCTTTCCAATTGCTCGTTAGTATCCAACTGTTTCTCATCCGCCGGCTTTGTTTCGTTCAATGCCTCCGGCGTTTGTGTTTCGACGTCTTTCGCATCTGCTGCCTCAGCATCACCTTTCGCTTCAACAGCTTCCACCGTTTCCGCCGGTGTTGGCTCGGCTGCCTCAACCGAAACCGGAATTTCGACCTCTTCTACTTTTTCCGCTTTGGCTTTCTTTTCCGCCTTCGGAGCAGCGGCTTTCTTTGCCGGCTTCTTCGGTTCGGCGGCTCGCCTTGCTTTTGCAGCTTCGCCCTTCAATTCTTTTTCGGTCTTTGGCTTTTCCTCGCTCGTCACCTGGATGGTGATGTGGCAATAGTGCCGCTGTTCGCGAAAAGCACGTCCTTGCGGAGCCGGTCGCATTCGGCGCCGGTTCTTGTGCGGCCCCATATCGACGAAGCACTTATTCACCCAAAGATCGTCTGGATCGACTGCGATATTCTGTTGCTCCGCCAGATTTGTCGCATTTGCGATCGCCGACCGCAGCGTTTTCTCGATCGGGTCAGCTGCACGCTTGTCGGTAAATTTCAGAATGGCAAGAGCACGCGAAACATCTTCGCCGCGGATCATATCGATCACGAGCCGCGTCTTTCTCGGGCTGCCCTTCAAATATTTTGTCTTTGCTATCGCTTCCATAACAGTTGTCAGTTATCAGCTGTCAGTTGTCAGAGCATTTTCAAAACTGGCTGCTGACTACTGACCGCTGGCTACTTCCTTTTCGCCATCTTCTCCGCTTTCGTGCCCGGATGTCCCTTGAACAAACGTGTCGGCGAAAATTCGCCTAGCTTATGTCCAACCATATTCTCAGTAACGAAGACCGGAATGTGACGTTTGCCGTTGTGAACCCCAAAGGTTAAACCGACCATTTCTGGCGAGATCGTCGACCGACGTGACCAGGTCCGGATCGCCTGCGGCTTCGATCCGCTATCGGCGATCTTCCGAAGCGTCTTTTGCAAGCTCAGGTCGATGAACGGTCCTTTTTTTAATGAACGAGGCATAATCTTCAACTCTTAGTTGTAAACGGTAAACGGTAAACCCAATTGCAACATTTACCATTCATCGCTTACGGCTTATCACTTTCTTCTACGGTCCTTCACGATCATATTCGTCGTGCGTTTGTTCCGCCGCGTGTTGTATCCGCGAGTAGGCTGTCCCCACGGCGTTACCGGATGTCGTCCGCCTGAGGTTTTACCCTCACCGCCGCCATGCGGGTGATCGACGGGGTTCATCGCAACACCGCGAACTTTCGGTCGCTTGCCCTTCCAACGATTACGGCCCGCCTTTCCAAGCGAAACATTTTCGTGTTCGGTATTACCGACTTGTCCAACGGTCGCATAACAAACGACCGGTACTTTACGAACTTCGCCAGACGGCATGCGAAGCTGTGCATAATCGCCTTCCTTCGCCACGATCTGTGCAAAGCCGCCTGCTGAACGAACCATCTGTCCGCCTTTTCCGGGACGAAGCTCGATGTTGTGAACCTCGGTGCCGAGGGGAATATTTTTGATCGGCAGCGCGTTGCCCGGCAGAATGTCCGCCTCTTCACCGCTAAGGATCGTCGTATTAACTTTCAATCCGACCGGAGCGATGATGTATCGTTTCTCGCCGTCGAGATAGGTGATCAAAGCAATGTGCGCCGAGCGGTTCGGATCGTACTCGATCTGCGAAACCTTACCGGGGATGCCCGGTTTATCACGCTTAAAATCGATAATGCGATAGAATCGTTTGTGGCCCCCGCCGCGTCGCCGTATCGTGATTCGGCCGTCGCTGTTGCGGCCGGAAATTCTCTTTTTAGGTTCGAGCAACGATTTCTCGGGTGCTGCTCCCGGCGTCAGCTCGTCGCGCGTCAGATAGGTCTGATAGCGTCGTGCTGGCGATGTCGGTTTTAATCTCTTGATTCCCATAACAGTAGTCGGTGGCCAGTCGTCAGTGGTCAATGGTTGTCTTCTCTGACAACTGACTACCGACAACTAACAACTTAAATAGCTTCCGCGTAATCAACCATCGGCTCGCCCTTTTTAAGGGTTACGTACGCTTTCTTCCAGCTCGGGCGTCGGCCTTGCTGGCGTCCGCGCTTCTTGATCTTGCCGTCGTATTGAACGGTACGAACCGTCGCAACTTTTACGCTAAAGATCTCTTCGACCGCGCTCTTGATCTCAGGCTTAGTCGCTTTTTTATCAACTCGAAACGTCAAAACCTGTCCGGTCGTGCGTCCGCTGTTTTCGTCCGTCGAGTCTTCCTTGAGGATCACGCTTTTTTCCGTGACGACAGGCGACTTCAATATTTCCCAAATGTTATTCATCCTTCGCCTCCTCCTCAGTTACTTCTTTTTTCGCTTTTGGTTTCGCAGGGGCCTTTGCGGGCTTTTCGTCGCCGGCGCTCTCGGCCTTCGCTTTCTTGGCAGGCTTAACGGCCTCCTCAGAAGCGTCATCTGCGTTTTCGGCTTTCGGCTTAGCAGCCTTCTTTACCTTTGGCGTCTCTTCAACTGCTTCCGCCGATTTGATTCCCTCGCGTGCCGGATCTAGCAGTTGATTGATCTCTTCAACAGCCGACTTCGATATCAAAAGTTTTTCGTGATAAAGAATGTCGTAGATATTGAGCCCAAAGCTATTGGTAACAGTAGTTTTTTCAACATTTCGCGTCGAAAGGATCAGATTCTGGTTATCAAGCGAATCGACGATCAGCGTTTTAACTATTTTCCGCTTGTCATCGGAAAGCTTCAGACCGGAGATCGCACCGACGAACTCACTCGTCTTCGGATTCTTGAACTCAAACTCGTCGATAACAATGATGTTGCCCTCGCGAAGCCTTTCTGAAAGCGCCGACCGCAGAGCACCACGGCGCATTTTCTTTGGCATCTGGTATGACCAGTCTCGCGGCTGCGGGCCATGGACATTACCGCCGCCTTTCCACAACGGCGAACGCAGCGATGCAATTCGCGCGCGGCCTGTACCTTTCTGCTTCCAAAGCTTTCGGCCCGAACCAGAAACGTTACCGCGTGTTTTCGTCGCCGATGTTCCAGCTCTTGCGTTTGCCCGGTAATTCATCACCGCCGCATGGATCAACGCTTCGTTGAGCTCGACACCGAAAACGGCGTCCGAAAGCTCGACATCGCCGACTTCCTTATTCTTCAAATTGCGAACCTTTACGGTAGGCATAAATTCTCACTCCGTTTCGTAAAAGTGACACCTTTAGGCGTTCAATCCGGGACGGCTGAAGCCGTCACGTCACTCTTACTTAAGACTTCTTGACTACAACCACGCTGCCGTTCGCTCCGGGAACTGCGCCGCGAACCATCAATAAATTGTTTTCCGCATCGACCTTTGCAACGGTCAACCCTTTCACGGTCACGCGTGCGTCGCCCATATGCCCTGACGATTTCGTGCCCTTGATCACGCGCGAAGGATATGCCGACTGGCCGATCGAACCCGGCCGGCGGACATTCATCGAACCATGCGATTCCGGACCGCGGCTAAAATTGTGACGCTTGATCGTACCCGCGAAACCACGTCCCTTTGACTTGCCGACGACCTCGATCTTGTCTCCATCAGCAAAGACATCGACCTTTACCTGGTCTCCGATCGCAGCTTCGGGTTCCGCACCAAGACGGATCTCTTTCAAAATTCGCGTCGGAGGCGTACCGCCACCGGTCTTTTCAAAATGCCCGCGAAGTGGTTTGCTGACATTCTTCAAACGCACAGGCTTTTCTTCGACCAGCCCAAGCTGAACCGCGTTGTAACCGTCTGCCCCGGCAGCGCTTTTCGTCTGAACAACAACGCATGGCCCTGCCTTGATAACAGTAACGGGTGTAACCGTTCCGTCCTCGGCAAATATCTGCGTCATTCCGACCTTTCTTCCAATGATTCCGCTAATCATATCTTTTCGATTTGGATTTTGGATTTGCGATTTTGGATCAGAAGAGGATCGCTCCGAGAGCAATCCAAAATCCAAAATCTAAAATCTAAAATCGGCTAGTTCTTGCCAAAAGCCTTGATCTCAACATCGACACCTGCCGGGAGATCCAGCTTCATCAAAGCATCGACCGTTTCCGCCGTGGGATCGAGGATGTCCATTAGGCGCTTATGCGTCCGGATCTCGAACTGCTCACGCGATTTCTTGTCGACGTGCGGCGAACGCAATACCGTCCATTTGTTCTTAATGGTCGGTAGCGGTATCGGCCCCGCAATACGTGCGCCGGTCCGCTTAGCCGTATCGACGATCTCTGTCGTTGATTGGTCGAGCACGCGGTGATCGTATGCCTTCAGCTTGATGCGAATTTTTTCACTGATCATATTTCTAGTACAACAGGGCTGTCAGCCTGTTGATGCGGCAGGCCGACAGCCTGCCATATTTTTACTGAACGACCTCGGACACGGTTCCTGCACCGACTGTTCTTCCGCCTTCACGGATCGCAAAGCGTAGGCCCTTCTCCATTGCTATGGGTGCGATCAGCTCGATCTCCATCTGGATATTGTCGCCCGGCATCACCATCTCGACTCCCTGCGGCAGATGTGCAACACCCGTTACGTCAGTTGTACGGAAGTAGAACTGCGGGCGGTACCCGGTAAAGAAAGGCGTGTGACGGCCTCCTTCTTCCTTTGTGAGGACATAGGCCTCGGCCTTGAACTTGGTATGCGGAGTTATACTTCCTGGTTTTGCAATGACCTGTCCGCGTTCGATCTCCTTTCTTTCAACACCGCGAAGCAGCAAACCGACGTTGTCGCCTGCCATCCCTGAGTCAAGAAGCTTCTTGAACATCTCGACGCCCGTCACGACAGAGTTTCGTGTGTCCTTTATCCCTACGATCTCGACCGGCTCGTTGACATTGATCGTTCCTCTCTCGATGCGTCCGGTCGCGACCGTTCCGCGGCCCTGGATCGTAAAGATATCTTCC
>JBJMGN010000228.1:0-10193 GCA_045807885.1 Pyrinomonadaceae bacterium
CGGCAACCAAACCGTAATTCCCTTTCAGTAGCCAGACTGTCGGACGCCCTCGCGTGAAAGGGCATTATGAACGGGGCGACGGTTATCGGCCGCTCTTGCGAATCTTGTTGCGTCGATAATACTACTTCCACTACATGCAATTTTGTGATAACATGCCGACGGCCCGAAATGCAGTTGATCTCGGTCTTGATCTTTGAAAATCAGTATCCTTCGGGTGGGTAATTCGCCTCTGCCGCTGTCCACAACAAAAAATGGGCACGGCATCGGCTAACTCCAACCACATCAACAACTTGCCGAATTGCGGCGCAGTTTTTTCGAAAATATGAGTTTTTCCGGTGTCTGAGTTCCTGTAAGTGTAGCAGAATCAGATAGTTACCTGTCCACTAATGTCGAGTGGACACCCTGTGGACAGCCGGTGGACAAGCAGTGGACAAGATTCATCAAATTGTCACTTTTCAGGGTTATCTTTGATGTACTGCTCGAACTTTTTCTTTTCAGGATAGGTCGGGACCTTTTCGATAAAGAGCCGATATTCATGCGATGCAAGATCTTTGGCACCCGCCCTATCGTAAAGCGTTGCCATCAGCAAATGGGCGTCGGCACAGCCGACCGGATCTAACTCGATTGCTTTGTTGAGAGCGGCGACACCGAGCGAACCTTTCTTGGCTTGCAAATATGCTGTTCCCAGGTATTGAAACGCCTTTGCGTATTTTGGATCGGCGGCCGTAGCTTTTTGAAGTATCTGCAGTGCGGGTTCTGTTTTTATTTGGGCAATATACGTACGACCCAAATTTGCCATTGCCGGTACAAAATCCGGTCGAATTTCCAACGATTTTCGATAAGCAGCTTCGGCATCGGAATAGGACTTTTTGTCGAAATAAACCAAACCAAGTTTTGCCCAGGCGATAAAATCGGCCGGGTCGACTTTGACGATCTCTTTGACGAACTCGATCACCCGGTCCGGATTCTTTTCCTTTTCTGCATCGAGTGCTTTTTTGTAAAGGTCGGCGGTTTTGTCGTTTGGAGGATAGTTGTACTTCGCCGAGATCGTTCCCGGAGGTGCAGGCCGGTCAGACGGTCCGGATCTCACTTCGAAATCTTCACGCTGTTGGGCTGCTCCTAACGAAGCGATCGTGCGGCGTCCAACCTCGGCTCCTTCGAGGTAAACAACAAGGGTAGCCGCGGACTCTGCACTTGTTCGTCTGAAGCAATAGTTACCCGACTTATCCAGGATCATTCGCTTTTCGGGCTGGCCGCGTTCGGTATATCCAATAGCAACCTTGGGCAGCTTCGCGTTCGTATCGAATCCTTCAAGGATCACCTTGCCATATAGATACGGAACGTACCCGTACGAGTCACCTAAGGAGGTCATCTCCCCGGTCTTACCACAGATCTCATTTACCTGACCGAGGGTTGTGATGCTAAAGAAAACGACGGAAAAGAAAATAAACGCTGCGGATACTGCTCGTTTCATAAAACCTATTTTGAATTGTCCTTGATGTATTTTTCGAATTTCTTCTTATCCGGATGCTCGGGCACCTTCCCGAGAAATAGTTTGTATTCGTTCGCAGCAACGTCCTTTGCGCCTGCAAGGTCATATAGCTTGGCTAGCAGCAAATGACACTCAGACATTCCTGTTGGGTCCAAAGCAATTGCTTTGTTCAACGCCTGGGCACCGAGGTTTCCGGACTTCGCCTGCAGATATGCTTCGCCGAGAAGTCGATATACATGAGCTGAATTTGGTTCCAGTTCTAAAGCATGTTTGAAGATCTCGATCGCCGTGTCAAAGCGTTCTTGCGCCGAACGCAATTTCCCCATGTTTATCCAGGACGGGGTGTAATCAACACGCGATTCGAGCGAATGACGAAAAGCCGTTTCTGCTTCGGCGAGTTCCATGTCGCCGAAATAGATCGTTCCAAGTTTTGCCCAGGCAACGTAATCATCTGGATCAATTTTGACGATCTCTTTTAGGAATCCGATCGCACCGGTTTTATCGGAGTTTTTTTCCGCATCAAAAACCTTACGATAGAGAGCGGCGGTTTTTTCATTTGGCGGCCTGGAGAATTTTGCAGAGATCGTACCCGGCGGCGACTGTTTCTGTAATCCGGTTGAAGTGATCTCGAAATCTTCGCGCTGCTGATTTGGACCAAACGACGGAAGTGAACGGCGTATGGCTTCAATACCGTCAACTTCAATTACAAGTAGACCGCCGCTTGCGTTGTTTCGCTTAAAACAGTAGCTCCCGGACTTTCCCGTCGTCCATCGAACTTCTGACTGTTCGCGGTCCGAGAAGATCACGGTTACTTTTGGCAATTTCGCGGACGCGACAAAACCCCTTAAAGCGACCTTTCCGAAAACATAGGGGATATTTGCGAAGGGCGAATCGAGAGAGGGCGTTAGGCCGGCTTCGGTACATATTTCATCGATCTGCGCAGCTCCAGATGAGGAGAATACGAAAAATACAAGGACAACAAGCGAAACACGCATGGATTTATACATTTGGGCTCGAACCTGGATTATACTCCGATTTCGACGTGCCAAAATAGAAAACTTACGGCTGGCATAGCAATTTCTGACAAACACAATACTGGTTGACTTGATACCCGATTCAGCAAATACTTAACGCAAATGAGCGTCATCTTTGAACTTACCACGCGTCCGAACAACGATCTGTTTTTCACCGCAAATGACACTAACGATCCGCATTTGGGGGATATCGTGGGTCGAGCCGAAGACGAATATGGCGCGGCAGATATCGTGATACTTGGTTGTCCACAGGATGAAGGGGTCCGACGTAATAACGGGCGGCAAGGAGCGGAACAAGCACCATCAGCGATAAGAGAACAGTTTTATAAGCTTACGACGTTTAACGTACGGCGAAATATTTTCGACCTCGGTGATGTAAAGATAGGTGCAACGCTTGAAGAAACACATGATAACCATTTTCAAGTCGTTGCCAATGCGCTTCGTGATGGGAAACGTCTGATCGTTTTGGGGGGCGGTAATGATATTTCGTATCCCGATGGCTGCGCAATGGCGGAGGTTTTCGGCCCGGAATGGTGGATCGGGATCAATATAGATTCGCATCTGGATGTTCGGATTGCGGACCAGCGAAACAGCGGCACCCCATATCGACAACTTCTCGAAGAACGCCGTTTGCTGCCGCAATACTTCTATGAGGTTGGCTTTCAAACACATCTTTGCTCCCCTGTTTATTACGAATATATTCGTTCGCTCGGCGTCAATCGGATAAGCCTCGAGCTGCTTCGATCGCGTGCGGAAGCCGACTTAGAGTTGAAAGAAAGCATAAAACAAAAGTTTATTGGACATAGCTCATCGCTAAATACTTTTTTCGGATTCGATATGGACGCTGTCAGATCAGCCGATGCGCCTGGTACGTCGGCTCCGTCTCCTCTTGGATTGCGAAACAGCGAATTCATTCAACTTGTGAAGTACGCAGCCTCGCTGGCCAATACGAAGATTATTGAGTTCAGTGAGGTTAATCCGAAATACGACGCAGACAACCGCACCGCAAAGCTTGTTGCTATCGCGATGCATCGATTCTGCACCGGCGTCGCTTAATGAGGCGCTCAGGATGTTTCAGATGCATTCCTAAAAGTAATTTACCGGACAAAATATCGTTGCGATCAGGCACATCCTTTTAGGATGGTGAAAGCCCCGCCACGCTCTGCCGCTGAATTCCTTCCCGAAAAGCTCGATTACCGCTCACTCGTAAATGCATCTTCCGCGTGCGAAGGCTGCGATCTTTACAAAAACGCCACACAAACTGTCTTCGGAGAAGGCGATGTATCGTCCGGTGTTATGTTCGTCGGCGAAGTTCCTGGCGACGAAGAAGACCTTCGCGGGCACCCCTTTATCGGACCGGCGGGGCGATTGATGGAGCGGGCATTTGAGGAAGTCGGGATCGATCGGACGCAGATCTACCTAACGAACGCGGTCAAGCATTTCAAATGGAAACAGCGCGGCAAGCGGCGCATCCACGAGAAACCCAGCATGCTAGAGATCATGGCCTGCGATCCCTGGCTGCGAGCTGAGTTGTCGTTGGTAAAACCGCGTGTGCTCGCATGCCTCGGCGCGACCGCCGCCCAGAGCCTTTTGGGGAAAGATTTCCGCGTAACCAAAATGCGAGGCCAGTGGATCGAGTCACAGCTTGCGGAAAAGGTGATCGCGACGATCCATCCATCCGCGATCCTCCGCACACCGGATGACCTCCGCGATCAGGCGTATAATGATTTCGTTTCGGACCTGTCTTTAGTCGCGAAAGAGATCGCGAATCTCGGAAAGCAAAGTGCGACATCCAGATAAACCGCCTGCTTGACACTGCCAAACTCCTTTGGCATCCTGATTGTTCGCTTCAAAGGCGAGACCGCAGTGTAGGCACTTAGCTCAGTGGTAGAGCACTACCTTGACACGGTAGGGGTCAGCAGTTCAACTCTGCTAGTGCCTACCATTTTTGTTTTAAATCCCTTCTTAATTTCGTAAATCATTTCGAACCGCTCAGGTGTAAAATACGTTTATCAATTGTATTAATGCCATGTTGCGCAAGCGCATACATAGCAGGGAGCATTCTTATGATCGAAATACTTGATTCAAAAAAACATCTTGTTGCACTCCGACTTTCCGACAGCCTAACCGCCGATGACATCGAAAAAGCATATCGGGCTACCGACGAAGCGTTAAAACAAAACGAGCGAATCTCTTTCTTCGCAGAGATCGACGATTCTGTTAATTTGACCTTCGAAGGCCTTTTCAAAGACATGGTCGAGGGCATATGGCAGTTTGGAAAACTGAAACATTATTATCGAGCTGCAGTGGTGACGAACAAAAGCTGGATCGCAGGTTTAGCACGTGTCGAAGGTCTCGTATTTTCGTCGATCGATGTGCGCGTTTTTGGATCAGATGAACGGGACAAGGCATTTGCGTGGGCGTCAGAAGAACCCCAGCCATTTCCGAAACCAGAAGATCGCGGTCCGGCTATCCATTTGATCCAAACGACTAACGAAAATGTTTTCGCATACGAGGTCGACGGGCCGATCCGTGAAAAGGATATCGAAACGGCCGTGAAAGGGCTGAACGAAGCCTTCGGAAGCAAGAACAAGATCAACGTCCTCGGCAGAATGAAAAACTGGGCCGGTTTCGACCTCGTCGCCGTTTTAAGTGACGAACTTTTCAAGACGAAATACAGATCGTTATCGAAGGTCGACAAATATGCTGTCGTTGGCCCGAAACCATGGATGCGCAATTTCCTCGAGCTCATTAATCCGGTAATAGGCCCTGAGATCCGTGTTTTCGATGCCGACGAGGAAAATTCGGCCTGGGAATGGGTCGGAGCTCAGCAGGCGCTTTTACCCGGAAAGGCCAAGAAGGCTTGATATCCCCTTTGGAATTTTGTAACCTTTTTAGGTTTGGAACATATGCGGTGGGCCGATACGCTCGCCGCTTACATTTTTTCGATAAGATGCTTTCGAAGAACTTTGCTGTTTTAACAACTACTACGACCTGTCTCTAATGGCGGGACATTCGCAGTTTCTTTCGATTCTGCAAGGCAAAGTCGCTCTTATCGGATCTGATCTTAGTAAGTAGTAGGGACACGAGAAATCGTGCAACGTAAATAATGATCGGTTAAAAGCGGCTCGATTTTCGAGAAGCCTGATCTGTGAATTCTAATTACAGGTTGCTGATCATGATTTACGAGATATGAGCGAGATAAACGTAAAATTTGGCAACAACGAGCGCAGTATCCCTGCGCCGGCTACCGTTGCGGACGCTATTAAAGCGTTTGACCGCGACGCGTTAAAAACTGCCCTCGCTGCGAAGATCAACGGTAAGGAGGTCGACCTGAATAAAGAGTTGACCGGCAATGGCCAGCCGCTTTCGATCGAGCCCATTGCAGCGGACACGCGCGAAGGGTTGGAAGTTATCCGACACTCAACTGCACATCTGCTCGCCGCTGCGGTTCTTGATCTCTTTCCGGGCACAAAACTCGGCGTCGGACCCGCTCTCATGGACGACCCACGCTACGGTTTCTTTTACGACGTGATCGCGCCAAGAAACCTCACTGAAGAGGATCTGCCGGCCATCGAAAAGAAAATGAAGTCGATGGTGAAGCAAAATCTTCCCTACCGACGGGAGGACATCGAGAAAGCGAAGATCCTCGACATCTTTGAAGAGCGCGGCGAACCGCTTAAGCGTGAATTGATCGATGAAAAGGTCGACGACACTGCGAGCGTCTATTACATCGATAACTCGCCGTTCATCGATTTCTGCATGGGGCCGCATGTGCCGCATACCGGCAAACTGAAAGCGTTCAAATTGCTTGCCCTATCCGGAGCGTACTGGAAAGGCGACGCGAACAATCAGCAGATGCAGCGTATTTACGGCACTGCCTTCGCAACGCAAGATGAACTCGACGCTTGGATCAAACAACGCGAAGAAGCCGAGAAGCGCGATCACCGGCGCCTAGGCCGCGAGCTTGACCTGTTCTCGATCTCGGAAGATTACGGTCAAGGCCTCGTGCTTTGGCATCCCAAAGGCGCGATCGTCCGCGGCGAGATGGAAAGGCTGCTTCGTGAAGAGCTCGAACGGCGTAATTATAGTTTTGTTTACACGCCGCATATAGCTAAACGCGAGCTTTGGCGTGTCAGCGGGCACGAAGAAAACTACGCCGATTCGATGTACGCACCCACGAGCATCGAGGAAGAAGAGTATCGGTTAAAACCAATGAACTGCCCGATGCATATCGGCATTTACAAGTCTTCACCGCGGTCATATCGAGACCTGCCCCAACGATATTCGGAAGCGGGCACCGTATACCGGGCCGAACTCTCGGGCGCACTGCATGGGCTTATGCGCGTGCGCGGATTCACCGTGGACGATGCCCATTTGTTCGTGCGGCCAGACCAGATACAAGCCGAGATCGCCGACTGCCTTGATTCCGCAATTAAGATCTTTGAAACCTATGGTTTCGAGAAGGTCAGGTTCGAGCTCTCCGTACGTGGAAACGCCGACAATAAAATTTATCTTGGTTCAGACGAAACGTGGCAATCGTCGGAGGAGCAACTGGCTCGCGCCCTCGAAGGCCGCGGAATTTCGTTTGAACGCATAGAAGGCGAGGCTGCATTCTACGGGCCAAAGATCGATATCAAGATCGAGGACGCTATAGGCCGTATTTGGCAACTCGGTACGATACAGGTCGACTGGAATCTGCCCGAACGTTTCGAGCTTGAGTATACGGGCGAGGACAACCAAAAACATCGGCCTGTAATGATCCACCGTGCACTGTTCGGTTCTATCGAGCGATTTTTTGGCGTGCTGATCGAGCAATACGCCGGTGCATTTCCGCTGTGGCTCGCTCCGGTGCAGGTGGCCGTTTTGCCGATCACCGATCGAATCAACGAATATGCCGAGACCGTGGCCCGCGAATTGAAGTCTGCCGGTTTTAGGGTCGAACCGAATTTGAAATCCGACAAGATCGGTGCGAAAATTCGCGAGGCTCAAATGCAAAAAGTTCCATATATGCTCGTGCTCGGTGACAAGGAACTTGAAGAAAATACAGTCGCGGTTCGCGAAAGAAAAGAAGGAGACATCGGAGCGATGTCGCTTGAAAAGTTCAAAGAGTTGATAACGCAAAAAAGGATCGCGCGTTCACTCTAAGATCGCAAATTAGTAAAGGAGGCAACTATCGCTAGAAGATTTGGTGGAAGGAATTTTAGGCCGAGGCAGCGTGAACCGCTGCATCGCACAAACGAGCGGATACGTGTTCCATCGGTTCGCGTTGTAACGGAAGACGGTGAGCTGTTAGGTGTGATGGATACGCGCGATGCGATCCAGGAAGCGCGCAATCGCGGTATCGACCTTGTCGAGATCGCACCAAAAGCGCAGCCGCCGGTTTGCAAGCTGATCGATTACGGTAAGTTTCTTTACGAACAAAAGAAACGTGCGCACGACGCTAAAAAGAAACAGGTCACCGTGCAGGTCAAAGAGATCAAGTTTCGCCCGGGCACCGACGACCACGATTATAAATATCGGATGGAGCATGCTCGCGAATGGCTGGAAGAGGGTGACAAGGTGCGTGCGGCGATCGCATTTCGCGGCCGCGAAATGACGCATCGCGAGCTTGGCGCAAAGATACTTGCGAGGTTGACGAAGGAGCTTGCTGATATCGCCGAGGTCGAGGTAGCGCCGAAAATGGAAGGCTACCAGATGTTCACGATATTTTTGCCGAAAAAAGGCAAGGCCGATGTTAAAAAGGCCCAGCAGCATACGTCTGCGGGTCCTGACGACGAGCCCGAAAAGAAGAAGGAAAAGACTCCAAAGCAGCCAGCCGAGATGACGGCTGAGGCCAAGGACGAAGACGAGATTTTTTGAAGTGCTGGAGGCTGACAGCCTGTCGTACTTAAGGAGAGCAATTATGCCAAAACTAAAAACACATAAGGGCGCGGCAAAGCGTTTTCGCTCCACAGCGAGCGGCAAATTCAAACGCGGGCACAGTCACGCACGCCATATTTTGACCAAGAAAACCAATAAGCGGAAACGCATTCTTGATATTGACGTTTTAGTGTCCGAGGGCGATCAGAAACGCGTCGAAAAGATGCTGCCGTACGGAAGAGATTAATCAAGTAAAAGGCAAAAGCTAAAGGGCAAGATCTGCATTTATTTTACCTTTTCACTTTTTAATTTTGCCTTTTCACGACTGCAAGGAGTGAATTATGCCTAGAGCAAAACGTGGTAATAAGCGTTTAGAGAAACGCAAAAAAATATTGTCCCTCGCGAAAGGATATCGCGGGACGAAATCAAAACTGTACCGTTCGGCAAAAGAATCGGTCGAGCGCGCTTTGAATTTCGCGTATACCGGCCGCAAGCTGAAGAAACGCGACTTTCGCAAACTTTGGATCGTCCGGATCAATGCTGCGTGTAGATTGAATGACATGAAATATTCGCAGTTCGTCCATGGCTTGAAATTGGCCGGCATTGAGCTTGACCGTAAGTCGCTTGCCGACATCGCAGTAAAACAGCCGGAAACGTTTGCGATGATCGCGGGGCAGGCTCGCGACGCCATCGGTAATCAACCGCAGGCCGCAGCATAGCGATATGCTGTTCATGGTCATCGAGCATTTTAAGGAAAGCGACCCGGCACCTGTTTACAGACGGGCTGCGGAACGCGGCCGCATGATGCCCGATGGCCTGAATTATGTAAATAGCTGGATCGAGGTCGGTATGGACCGATGTTTCCAGGTGATGGAAACATCCGATCCGATCCTTTTGCAGGAATGGATCAAAAATTGGGGTGATCTGGTGGATTTTGAAGTAGTGCCCGTCGTTGCGTCGAATGAAATGGTGGAGCTGTACCGAGCAAAGAACTAAGCTCGCGAATCGAATCAAAAGGGCTCTGCGGTAATTAACTTCCCGCTGCGCCTTTTCCTATTCCAAGTTCATTTTTCGCTTCCGCAAATTTGTCGATCGCAAAATCCAGATCTTCTTTCGAGTGGGCTGCCGAAACCTGTGTCCGGATTCTCGCCTTCCCTTTCGGCACCACCGGGAAAGAGAATGGGATAACGTAAACACCCTTCGCCAGCAACGCTTCCGCCATTTTCACCGCCGGCTTCGCATCGCCGAACATTACCGGAACGATCGGATGTTCGCCGGGCAGCACCTCTAGACCGATCGCCTGTATCTTCTCGCGGAAGTACTGAGTATTGTCCATCAGTTTGTCCCGCAATTGGGTCGAGTTTGTGAGGAGGTCGATAGCTGCGATCGATGCAGCTACGATCGGCGGCGCAACCGAATTCGAAAAAAGATACGGCCGTGATCGCTGCCGGAGCAGATCTATTATTTCCTTTTTGCCGATCGTATAGCCGCCGCTCGCTCCGCCAAGCGCCTTTCCGAGCGTGCCAGTTATAAGATCGATCCGATCCATCACACCGTGGTGCTCGTGCGTACCGCGGCCCGTCATGCCCATAAACCCAACCGCGTGCGAATCATCGACCATCACCAGCGCGTTGTGCTTTTCGGCCAGATTGCAGATCTCATCAAGCTTCGCGATGTAACCGTCGATCGAGAAAACGCCGTCGGTCGCAATCATTTTAAATCGAGTCGATTTTGCCTCCTCTAACGTCGCCTCGAGATCAGCCATGTCGCTGTTCTTGTATCGGAACCGTTGCGCTTTACAAAGC
>JBJMGN010000229.1:0-3946 GCA_045807885.1 Pyrinomonadaceae bacterium
TGCTGATCCTTTTTACCGACAAATTTCCTGTATCAGATAATTTCCGGGTTGCCGTGATCGTGGGCTTTCTCGGCGCATTTACGACATTTTCGACGTTTGAAATGGAGATCTACAGCCTGATACGCGAGCGATTTTTCGCCATGGCTCTCGCATATCTTCTGTTAAGTGTAGTTCTCGGTTTTATTGGACTGATCGCCGGGATTCGGCTTGCGTCGCGTCTGTAAGGCGATCTGCAAGAAGCGAATTCCTTGCATTTCGTACAGATATGGCTGCCTCCGAGGGCGTCAAACCAGCCGCCGTCAAATGCCCCATCTTTCTCCCTGCCCGCGGTTCTGATTTTCCGTAAAGATGAAGTTTGACCTCGTGATTCGCTAAAGCTGCAGACCAGTTCGGTTCGCGGTTTTCCCACAGATCGCCCAGCAAATTCGCCATCGCTGCCGGTTTGTAAAAATCGGTTGAGCCGAGCGGCAATCCGCACACAGCACGCAGCTGTTGTTCGAACTGCGAGGTTACGCACGCGTCGAACGTCAAATGGCCCGAATTGTGCGGCCGCGGCGCCAGTTCATTAACCAGCAGCTTTTCATCGCTCGCTAAGAAAAATTCGACGCATAGCGTCCCCACATAACCAAGCGAGTCGGCGATATTCTTTGCAATATCGATCGCGTTTTCAAAAACCGATTCGGACACGATGGCCGGCGCGAAGGAAACATCGAGAATATGATTTTTATGCTCATTCTCGATCACGCCGTAATGAACAAAGTTGCCGCTTTGGTCTCGTGCACAAACGACGGATACTTCCTTTTCAAATTCGACAAACGCTTCCAGGATACCTTCGGTGCCCTTCAACGATCCAAAGGCGCCTGGGATCTCGTCGATATCGTTGAGTTTGGTCTGCCCTTTCCCGTCGTAACCGAATCCCGCTGTTTTCAAAACGGATGGTATGCCGAGGGCCTTAACCGCTTGGTAAAGGTCGTCAATCACCAGTATCGGCCTAAAGTCCGTAACCGGAAATCCATTTTCGGAAAGAAATGTCTTTTCTCGAAGCCGATTTTGCGTTACGTGGAGAATATCGCCGCGCGGGTGGACCGCAGTGAATTCAGACGCTGCGTCGACCGTGGCCGAGGGAATATTTTCAAATTCGAAGGTTATGACATCTACCGAACGAGCAAATGCCCGCACAGCATCGATATCGTCGTAATCGGCGCACGTTTCGATGTCGGCAACCTGCCCTGTCGGCGTGTCGGTAAGCGGCGAGAAAGTATGGACGCGGTACCCGAGCTTGCGCGCCTCAATGGCGAACATACGCCCAAGCTGGCCGCTGCCGAAAACGCCGATAGTTGAATTTGGAAGGATCTGTGTGGCCACAAAAAGAAGCCACAGATTAACACAGATAAAGGTCGAAAAGAATTTGCTCTATTGCTTGCCCTGTTGGGCATTTGTTGCCGCTTGCATTGCTTTCTGGGTGTCCTCAATATGCTGGTTATGCCCGGCGAAAGAGTTGCTGCTCTGCAGAGCATTGCCATATGAACCGGCACGCTGGCGGTCATATTCGGTCCGCGGCAACCCCGCGGTCTTGTCTTTTTTCTGCTCGGCAAGCCGTCTCATTTCGCCGGCGTAAACTTCATCTGCTGAGCTTTGCATTCCTTGATAGACGTAATAAGCAAAACCGCCAACGAAAGCGATTATCAACAGCGATGAAAGCGAAAAGCGGCGTGGACGCATCGCTTTACTCTTGCCTTTTACCGCAAAAGAAATTCCACAGCGTCGGCAGACATCGTCGTAGGCAAAGTTAGCGAGACCGCAATTCTTGCATTTATTCGAGCTCATGGATATGACCTCTTTTGGGCGGGATAAATCAGGGCGTTTGGTGCCCTATGATAATTGAAGCCTTTCTTGCTACCAGTGTCAACAAGTTTAAACGCAGTCGGTCATTTTGCACGAGAGGACAGCACGGCGCGGGTTTGCTTTTTACGGAACGCGGCGAGTTTTTGTCGTAATTCAGGCCTGGAATTAGCGAGAATCGCGACGGCGAGCAATGCCGCATTTTTCGCCCCTGCCTCACCGATCGCAAGCGTGCCAACCGGAATGCCCGCGGGCATTTGAGCTATAGACAAGAGGGAATCGAGCCCTTTTAGTGCGCGGCTTTCGACCGGCACGCCGAGAACCGGCACCATTGTTTGCGAAGCGCACATTCCCGGCAGATGAGCCGCACCACCGGCGCCCGCGATTATCACTTCGATACCTCTGCCTTCCGCCGATTTCGCGAATTCGAAAAGCAGGTCGGGCGTGCGATGAGCGGATACGATCTTCGTTTCGTGCGAAACGCCAAATTCATCCAAAACCAGCGATGCGTGCTCCATCGTTGGCCAGTCCGACTTGCTGCCCATAATGATCGCGACAACAGGTGAATTCTTTTTATTTTTCACCGTCATATGGATATGCTACGACCGATCCGCCCCAATAATCTTCGCCGGCCCAACATCTTATTCCGTCGATAAAGCAAATTCCTGTTTGCCGCGGCTCGTGGGTATCCGCGTGCCAAATGCAGTAACCGGCCTCAGGTGAATATCCGAAATCCAACGCCCGCCCGTTTTCATCCATGGCCCTCTTCCAACACTCGGAACAAACATATTTAGGATAACGAGCCGATGGCGTTACGTCTTTCAAACAGATCGGACATTTCTGTTCCGCGGTAACCTCATCCGACATACCATGGCTCAGTTCTTGACGAGCGAATCGTGTACAACGGATTCAAATTTTTCCCACGCGCTGATCGTACTTCGCCAATACACCATTTTTCCGGTCCGGTCGATAACGATGTTCTTTGGATAAACACCGAAAACAAAAGGTGCCATTGCTTGTTTTGCGTCTGTGGCCTGAATGTAATCGAACTTCTGTTTCGCCAGGTATTTCTTGACGTTGGCAGCAGGGTCGGCGGTCATCGCAAGGAAAACGATATCGTCGCGTTCAGCGAACTTCGCCTTAAAATCATTGAGTTTTGGCTCCATCGCCATACACGCCGGACAGCCAATGAACCAAAAGCTGAGGACAACAACTTTGCCCTTAAGGTCTTCAGACCTGATCGTTTTTCCATCGAGAGTTGTTACCGAAAAGCCGGGAGCAGCGGCGCCTTCCTGCGGGATTTTTTGAAGATGAAATTCGATCGTTCCGTCTTCAAGCGTCTTTATTACCGTTCTATCCGGATAGTGAAAATTCGCCATTCTGATATCGACGAATTCGTTATTCGTGACCTGATTACCGTCCGAATCGAAAAAAAGCGTTTTCGGTGGTGCCTTCAGCTGCGCGAATGCTGTCAGCCCGGTGATCGTTAGAAGCGCCACCATCAGCCCAAACCTAAAACAAAGATTTCTGTTCAAGACATTCACTGAATTAAAAGTAGATAAGTCTATTCATTAAAGCAAATTGTGTATAAACGTCGTTGTTGCGTAAACCCAAATTAGGGCTATACTACTCATCTCACTCAATTCACATATTGAATTCTTTTTAATAGGGAGCTTTTTGTGCTCGATAGGACCATCTCGCATTACCACATAAAATCGCAGCTCGGTGAGGGCGGCATGGGCGTCGTTTACGAAGCCGAAGACACAAAGCTCGGCCGTCACGTCGCACTGAAATTCCTGTCACCATCGATGGCGAACGATGAAAGTCTTCTACAGCGCTTTCAACGCGAGGCCCGCGCCGCTTCGGCATTAAACCATCCCAATATCTGTACGATACATGGGATCGAACAGGCCGACAGTGATCATTTTATCGTGATGGAGCTGCTCGACGGCGAATCGCTTGCGGACCGAATCCGGCGCGGCCCGCTCGATATCGAATCCGTATTAACATTGGGCGTACAGATCGTAGATGCTCTCGAATCTGCCCACTCGAAAGGAATCGTGCATCGAGATCTAAAGCCCGCGAATATTTTCGTCACCTCGCG
>JBJMGN010000230.1:0-4381 GCA_045807885.1 Pyrinomonadaceae bacterium
AAATGGATCGGTACGTCGTCGAGAATCGATTCCTTAATTTTTTCAGCTTTTCCAGAAGCGGCACGCTCATTTGATTTGAGCGTGTCCCAGTTGTCCAGTACGTCTTGTGCTCGATCGAGTTTAACGTCCCCGAACACATGGGGGTGACGGAGTATAAGTTTTTTTGACACACCTTCGGCGACCTCGTCCAAAGTGAAGTCGCCTTTTTCTTTCGCGATCGTAGAGTGAAAAATTACCTGCAGCAGCAGGTCGCCAAGTTCTTCCTTCAGATTCTCGGTGTCGCCGGTCGCCTCGGCTTCCTGTATCGCATCGAATGTTTCATACGCCTCCTCAAGAAGGTATTGCGAAAGCGAAGCATAGGTTTGCTCGGCGTCCCACGGACATCCGCCGGGAGCGCGAAGCCGTTCCATCACGGCGACAAGTTCATCAAAGTTTTCGGACATTGATTCATTACAGTCCAGGGAGTCGGGTGAGTCAAGAGAGTGGTTGCGAACATACGCGAGATTAAGCACTCCACGACTCTCTGACTCGCAAGACTCGCCGGACCATTTTCAGAAATGCTAATATTGGACTAAAGAATCACTATGATCGGACCAGAAGACGACAATGAGCAGGTGACCTTTAAGGTCGCAGACAAGCGTAAATTTAATCCGGACGGATCGCTGCGCGAGGGCGTGATCCTGGACGAACCAAAACCTGCGCCGGAACCGGAAATTATCGGGAATGAACCGCCGAAATCGACCGCGGCCCTGCCGACAGAAGATTTGGGCGCCAAATTCGACGAGGTCGACGAATCTGACGAAGACGACGTTCCGGGAGCAGAAGATCCGGCTAGTTTCGTGAACTTTCTTTCTACTTTAGCGACGAATGCGGCCGCTGCTCTCGGTGCCGTGCCCCACCCGGCCACAGGCAAGAGAACATTGGACCTCGACACAGGCAAATACTGGCTCGATGTCCTCGGGATGATCAAGGAAAAAACAAAAGGAAATTTGCACCCGCAGGAAATCAGACTACTGGACGGACTGCTCGCCGATCTTCGAATGCAATACGTCACGATGGTCCGCGCCGCCGAAGAAAAACTGAAGGCAAATGCCGCAAAGAAATTCTCGAACGCGGATATTTTAGGGAAGAAATAAAGACAGAGTTCTAACGCCGAGGCCGCAGAGTACGCAGTGTGCATTTCTTTTAAAGCCCTGCGATCTTTGCGGTCTCTGCGTTAAGAAACTTCGATGAAACTAACTTTTTTAGGAACAGGCACTTCAACAGGCGTTCCGTCGATCGCATGCGATTGCGAGACGTGCCTGTCCGAAGACCCCCGCGATAAAAGACTAAGAACGTCGATTCTTATCGAGCACGCGGGCAAAACAATACTTGTCGATACTTCATCAGATTTCCGTCAACAAGCTTTGCGAGTAAATATTGGAAGACTCGACGCCGTTCTGATAACTCATTGCCACGTCGACCACGTCTTTGGTCTTGACGATATCCGCCCGCTGAATTTTCGCTACGGAGCGATGCCGATCTTTGCGAACGAAATCGCGTGGATCGACCTTCGCCGCATCTTTCAGTACATCTTCAAACCGACACATTTCGGTGGAGGGCTCCCGCAGCTGATCCCGCACACGGTTATCAATAACGCGCCGTTCTGCATCGGCGATATCGAGATCACACCACTCGAAGTGATCCATGGAAGACTTCCAGTCATTGCCTATCGATTCAACGATTTCGCTTATGCGACCGATCTGAATTTTATCTCCGACGAAACGATCACAGGCCTGCAGGGCCTCGACGTCCTTGTTCTCGATTGCGTACGATTAAAACCTCACTCGACACATCTTGGATTGAATGAAGCTCTCGAATATGCAGAACGTATAAATGCCAAAAAGACTTACCTGACGCATCTTAACCACGATGTGTTGTTTGCGCGGGATGCGAACCTCCTGCCCGAAAACGTGCAGTTCGCTTATGACGGGCTTGTCATTGAATCATGAACGGCGAATTGTTCATTCGCATGGCGACTTTCGACGACCTCCCGATCATCGTTCGAATGCTTGCGGATGACTTTCTTGGCGGCGAACGCGAAAACGTTGAAGAGTCGATTTCCGAAAATTACTTGCGCGCATTTCGCGAGATCGAAAACGATCCGAACAACGAATTGATCGTTGCCGATCTAGACGGCAACGTCGTTGGCATCTTTCAACTCACCTTTACTCCATCGCTAAGTTTCCAAGGCAGCAAACGCTGCACGATCGAATCCGTTCGCGTCGATTCAAATTTGCGTGGGCAGGGAATTGGTCGCGAGATGATGCTATGGGCGGTCGAACGCGCAAAAGAAAAAGGCTGCGTTTCCATGCAATTGACCACGCATTCCGACCGGAAAGATGCGCATCGTTTTTATGAGGGTCTCGGGTTTAAAGGCACACATTTGGGAATGAAACTCAAACTGAAATGACACCAGATATTGTGTTTCCATAAACGTACGACAATTAAAAAGATTTTTAACCGCCTTCCTTAGTAATGACTATCTAATTGGTGCAATCAATTGCGTTAGCACTTTTCGCAAAAAACACTACATTTGGTGTTGACAAAGCGTTACAGACACAATATATTCTATATCCACTGCAGGACATGCCCTTGAATTTGCGCTGAGGACCCACCTGCAAATCAACCGAAAATAGATCGGATTCACGACGGGCTGCTCGGAGAAGTTAGGCGAGCGGGATGGGAACTTTTTCTCGTTCGATAGCAGCCGTAAGGGATTTCTTGCCGAAAAAATCGGGAATGGCCGGGAGGCAAACGCATCGCGATATGGATACCTTCATAGGACAAAGCACCGCTGCCACACGCAAAGAAGAAACGCAGACCACAATGCGTGTTACAAAGCGTAATGGTAACCACGAACCGGTGGACATCAACAAGATCGTCCGCGCAATTTCTCGATGCACACCAAATCTTCCAAGTGTCGACGTGATGCGGATCGCTACCAAAACGATCAGCGGTCTTTATGACGGAGCCACGACTCGCGAGCTTGATAAGCTTTCGATCCAAACTGCAGCAAGTTTAATTTTCGAAGAGCCCGAATATTCCCGCCTCGGCGCTCGCCTGCTAAATCAATACATTGAAAAGGAAGTCCATAATCAGGAGATCCAATCCTTTTCTCAATCGATCGCATTTGGCGTTCGCGAAGGCCTAATCGCCGACCGTGTCGCCAAGTTCGTTTCGGATAATAGCCGCAAGCTGAACGACGCGATAGACCAGACCCGCAACGATTTGTTCGAGTTTTTTGGCCTACGCACACTATACGACCGTTATCTCTTGAAGAATCCGGTCACGCGAGATGTGATCGAGACCCCGCAGTTCTTCTGGATGCGCGTAGCTTGCGGCTTATCCGAAACGCCAGGCGAGGCGATCGAGCTATATAGACTTTTTTCATCGCTCGAGTATGTGCCGTCGACGCCGACGCTTTTCAATTCGGGAACGAAGCATGAACAGCTCTCGTCTTGCTTCCTGCTCGATTCGCCGCAGGACAGCCTCGAAAGCATCTACAAAAAATATTCCGATGTCGCAATGCTCTCGAAGTTTTCGGGCGGCATCGGCATCGCGTATCACCGTATTCGCTCGCAGGGTTCGCTGATCCGTGGGACCAATGGTCACTCGAATGGTATCGTGCCCTGGCTGAAGACTTTAGACTCCTCCGTTGCCGCCGTGAACCAGGGCGGAAAGCGAAAGGGCGCGTGCTGCGTTTATCTCGAAACCTGGCACGCCGACATCGAGGATTTCCTCGAACTTCGCGACAACACCGGCGACGAGGCCCGTCGCACGCACAACCTGAACATCGCGAATTGGATCCCCGATCTTTTTATGCGTCGCGTTCAGAACGACGAGATGTGGTCGCTGTTCGATCCAAAGGCGGTACCTCATTTCCCCGATGTTTACGGCGAAGAATTTGAAGTCTCTTACACCGAAGCCGAAGCCGCTGGGCTATTCGTTCGACAGATCAAGGCGCGCGACCTGTACGCCAAGATGATGCGAACGATGGCCCAGACCGGCAACGGGTGGATGACTTTTAAGGACGCGGCGAACCGCAAATCGAACCAGACCGCTCGGCCGGAAAACGTAGTTCATCTTTCGAATCTCTGCACAGAGATAATCGAGGTGACTAACGAAAATGAGACCGCAGTCTGCAACCTCGGTTCGATAAACGTATCGCGTTATGTCAAAGACGGTGAGTTCGATTTCGAAAAGCTGAACCGCAACGTGCACCTCGCCGTTATGCAGCTCGACCGCGTGATCGACCTTAATTATTACGCGATTCCCTCGACCGCAGATTCGAACAACCGCTGGCGAAACATCGGCCTTGGGCTGATGGGTCTACAGGACG
>JBJMGN010000231.1:0-4973 GCA_045807885.1 Pyrinomonadaceae bacterium
AAACCGCGCTCCGGTTCGGAGCAGATGACATGGGCTCGATAATGATAGAAGAAAACGTCGTCTCCGCCGCCGGCGCAAACACCTGCGCGAACGAACGCGATCTCCGCTACCAGATCCGCGAAGCCGGCTTTACACCGCAACAGCGAGATATTCTTTACAATTACATCGATCGTACTGGCATTGATGACATCGACACTTCCAAGTCGATGCCGTTAAAAAATCTCAGCGTGGCTTTTGCGGATTAGAGTTAGCTCGGCCGATCAGAAGGAGATTTCAAAATGAAACAATGCATCATTGTATTTTCATTGTTGTTTTCTATTTTCGCTTCGCGTCCGACAACTGCAATTGCGACAGAGGGTGGCCCCGCAGACGTTTTTCGGAGCTGCATTAATATGTGGGAGACGGGCGATGTAACGCGATTTAATGATTTGATCGCAGATAGTTATGTCGGCCATGTTTCAAGCGGCACCCGCGAGCGTTCGGGACTTTTGGCTAGAATTGCGGCTTTTCATAAGCTTTATCCAGACATTCACTTTTACATCGAAGACCAGTTCACGAAAGGCGAAAGGGTAGTAACTCGAATGCGCGCGGTAGGTACTAACAGCAGTAGTGGAGCGAAAACCGAATTGATGGGTATTAACATCAGTCGTATCGTAAAGAATAAACTGGTGGAAGAGTGGGCGACGTGGGAGCCCATCTCAGCTAAATGAACTGGTGTTAAAAGGCGTTTGGGACCGAATGATCGAGGGGTAAAAATGCGAAATTTGCTAATAGATAATACTGCCCGCGAGGCGTTGAACAAGATCCTCGGAACTTCCATCAATTCGAGGTCGGAATATGGCGGGGTGATCTACCTGCAGGACGGGAAATACGGCTACACCGAGGCACGCACCCAGGGTTATGGGAACACGGTAAATGTCGGGCAGTACGATCCAAATCGCGGATGCCCGGATGGCTCAACGCCTGTTGCGTATTACCATACGCATCCGAACATAAAGGCCGGCGGCTTTAAAATGGAGTACAACAAGTACTCACCGGAAGATATTGCACTTGCTGAGGACATGGGCCTGGATGCTTACATGGGTTCGCTTGACGGTACTTTCTGGGTTTACGATCTTCGCCTTAAAAAGCCGGTAAAGCTTCACGGCCGCCTTATCAATACGATCAAGGAGTAAAACGGCCAATCGGAACTTTACCCACCAAAATTCTATTTTCTAACTCTTACCCAACTATTACATTTCGCGTTTTGCCGAACTGTTACCCTAGATATGTCTTAATTTACCTGCGATCAATAATCATTAATGCAAAATGTCCTTACGTTCACTCGTGCACGCCGCACGATCAACTGGAAAAATGTCGCGATAATCACGTCGTTCCATCTTCTTGCAATTCCCGCCTTATTTACGTTTAGCTGGCCGAACCTGGCTGCGCTGCTGATCGGTAACTGGATCGTCGGTAGCCTGGGCGTCGGTCTCGGATGGCATCGCATGCTGACACACCGAAGCTTCAAGGCGCCGAAATGGCTCGAATATGCATTGACGATCTTCGGAACGATGTCCATCCAGGACTCGCCCGATAAATGGGTGGCGACACATCGAATGCATCATAAATTTACCGAGAAGGACGGCGACCCGCATTCGACCAACGCCGGTTTTTGGTGGGCGCAGATCGGCTGGATAGTTTGGGGAACCGCCCAGGACCACGACCATCTGACGCTGCAAAAGTATGTGCCCGATCTTTTGAAAGATAGAGGCCAGGTTTTGATATCCCGTTTTTATTACCTGCCAATTATTTTTTCTGCGCTTATTCTTTTTGCGATCGGCGGATGGACAATGGTCGTTTGGGGCGTTGCGGCCCGCGTCGTTGTCGGTTGGCACACAACGTGGTTCGTTAACTCGCTTTCGCACATCTATGGATCAAAGCCCCACGAAACCGGTGACGATTCGACCAACAATTGGTTTGTTGCAATACTCACATTCGGAGAGGGTTGGCACAACAATCATCACGCCTTTCCGACATCCGCGCGTCACGGCCTCCAGTGGTTTCAATTTGATATGAATTGGATCGCGATCCGGATCTTCGAGAAGATCGGCTGGGCGACACAGATCAAAATTCCGGAAACGAAGACTCTGGTTCCGGAACTGAAACGCGCGGCTTGAGTTCATCGAGTTTCGTTCGGACGATGTCATTCCCCGACGGAACCAGCTCGAGTTTGGTCGTCTTCACATCAAGCAGCGGCCCGAGCTCGTAAACGTTTCGGTAACCGTAGGTGTAAAGCGAAATATAGGTCGAGATGTTCAGCGACGCCTCGGCTATTTTTCGCGGAAACGCGTCTTCGGCATTTTTGAAATTATTGTTGCAGTAAATAAGTATCCTGACGTTTTTGTCCGGGAACATCGTCGCGAGGCTTTCGACCGTGATGTCGGGAAAACTGAGGTTGATCGCTCCCTTGATGTGAAGCTCGTCATATTTTTGCTTGCTTCGCGCGTCGAGGACTATTACACCCGGTTCCTTGCCGGCTTTGATAAATTCATCTTCCGTAAGCCGACGCGATTCGCGATATTCCGCTGCTTCGTTTGCGATCTTTAAATAACCTTTCATATCGATCGCGGGATTTGGGATATTGACCGCTTTTTGGGCTTTAACCGCGCAAACGGCCGCAAGAAACATGACAACGAGAATCACCAGTTTGAATTTCATGGGCGGAGTCCTCCATTTCAAAGAACGCCTAATGGATGCCGTTTTTGCATAACCAGATGCACTTTGTGATACGATTTCTCACCGAAACCGAAAGTATATGACTGCAAAGGTCGCCGCATTTCTGATCACGCTTGTATTGACCGTTATTCTCGCGATCATTGGGTTTATCGTGTTAGTGCTGGCGTTGAACGGCTATAGTGAGTCTGATGCGACTTATTCGTTCGGTGCCTACGGGATATTCGCATTTTTGATCGTTTTCGCGATGGCGGCTCTCGCAGGCGGTATCGTTCATTTGCTTCTTCAAAAGGAATTCAAAACCGCAGGTGCAGCTTCGACCGCGATCATAGCGGCCTCGGCAGTGGGCCTGGTTGCGATCTTCATTTGTATCGTGATCGGCATTGGAATCGCCGAATATTTCCGCAGATATTCCTGATGATAAATACCTACGCAGAATTCTGGGACTTTTACGTTCAGGAACATTCCAAACCCCTGACGCGCATTCTGCACCTGCTCGGCACGACCCTCGGCATTGCACTTCTCGTCTTTTTCGTCGCCCGCGGCCAATGGTTCTTCTTTCCGGTTTTCTTCATCGTCGGGTACGCCTTCGCCTGGTTTGCGCATTTCGTGATCGAAAAGAACCGGCCTGCCACGTTTAAGTATCCTTTCTGGTCGTTCATCTCCGACTTCAAAATGATCGCATTCATGCTTACCGGCCGGATGGGCGCCGAGGTCGAACGGGTAAAGCCGGCCGAGTAAATTTCCCCTTGGTTCGAGCGGTTCCTGGCATATACTTATCAGTTCAAAGTCAATTTGGAGGTCGATCTATGCTTCTTGCACGGAACTGGTGGATGTTTCTCATTCGCGGCGTTTTGGCGCTTATATTTGGTATCGTCGCGTTTTTCTTTCCGGCTGCGGCGTTTTTATCGCTGGTGCTGATTTTTGGAGCATTCGCGTTCGTCGATGGCATATTTGCGATCATTGCTGCATTCACTTCGAATGCGAAAAGCGAGAACTGGTTATGGCTGATCTTGGAAGGCGTCATTGGTATCTTTATCGGCGTGCTGACCATCGTTCAACCCGCAGCAATGGGCGAAGCCTGGCTGGTGCTTATCGGAGTCTGGGCCTTAGTTACCGGCATTTTTGAGGTCATCACAGCGATCCGAATTCGCAAACAGATCGAGGGCGAGCTTTGGCTCATTTTGAGCGGACTTATCTCGGTCGCGTTCGGCATACTTGTCCTGATCAATCCGATCTCGGGTGCGTTTGCCATCGGATTCATCATCGGCATTTACGCGATCATCTTCGGAGCAACCCTGATCGCGTTATCTCTGCGTCTCCGGAAACATCAGGCGCCCGCCGCTGCATAAATCTCGACGCGTGAATTAAACTATCGTTTATGGCAGCCAGCGACGTTGTGAACGTTACAAACATCAATGCGATCATCGAGTTTTTGACGGCGATGGTCACGCCGGCTTTGCTGATCTCAGCAACCGGTTCGCTTGTGCTTTCGACGTCGACACGGCTCGGTCGCGTTGTCGACCGGGTCCGCGCACTGGAGGAACGCCTGAGCGCACTGATATACGTAGAAAATAAGGAATCGATACCGCTATACGAAAAACGCGTCGAGGTTGTCGTGGAACTTTTGGACAAGGTCACGACGCGATCCCGGATACTGCAGAAGGCCATGGGTGCGTTCTATTACGGCCTGATGTTCTTTATTCTGACAAGCGTTTCCATTGCGGTTGCCGGATTTTCAGTTGTTTATACATGGATCCCGTTTCCGCGCTGGATACCGATACCGATAGGCGTGGTCGGTATCATGTTTCTTTTTTACGGCAGCATTTTGATGCTTCGCGAAACGCGCATGGCGACCGCGACGGTAAATGCCGAGATGGATTTCACGTGGGAACTCGCACGGCGTGTCGCCCCGAAGGAAGTGGCGAGCAAATACAAGAAGATTGAAACAGGTGAATTCAATATCAAGCCCGGGATATCTAAAACTGCTGAAAACGAATGAGCTCGAGGCTCGGGTCGAGCAGCTTGAGGCTCTTTTGCGCTCGTGCACTGTTTGCCCAAAGCTATGCGGCAACGACCGTTTGAACGACGAGATCGCGGCCTGCTATTCCGGCCGTCTGCCGATTGTTTCCAGCTGTACCGCGCATTTCGGCGAAGAGCCGTGCTTGTCGGGAACAAAAGGTGCCGGGAATATCTTCTTTGGCAACTGCAACCTTCGCTGTGTTTACTGTCAGAATTATCAGATCTCGCAAACCTGG
>JBJMGN010000232.1:0-10165 GCA_045807885.1 Pyrinomonadaceae bacterium
TATCGTTCGTGCAAATGCCATCGTTGGTATCTCCTGAGGAAATTTTTCTACGGAATTATACATGATTAAACTCAACCAACAGGTAATTTTCAAACGTATGCTATTTTGTTCTTCATGGACCTCACACTGTCAGAAAAAAGCGGATCGATTGGTACCAAATTGGCAGCATTCATGGACGAACATGTCTATCCGAACGAGCGCCGGTATTTCAATGAGATAAAGGAAGGCGACCGATGGCAGCAGTCGGCGTTGATAGACGAATTGAAAGCAAAGGCGAAGTCGGCAGGTTTATGGAATCTCTTTCTGTCGGATATTTCTGGCCTGTCGAATATTGAGTATGCTCCGCTTGCAGAGATCATGGGCCGTGTGACGTGGGCCGGCGAAGTTTTCAATTGTTCGGCGCCCGACACGGGCAACATGGAGGTGCTTCATCAATACGGCACCGACGAGCAAAAGGAGAAGTGGCTAAAACCGCTGCTTGCCGGCGAGATCCGTTCGTGTTTTTCGATGACCGAACCGGATGTAGCATCGAGCGACGCGACCAACATTCGCGCGTCGATCAAAGCGGACGGAGAGGACTACGTTCTAAACGGCCGGAAATGGTGGTCGACCGGCGGCGGCGATGCGCGGTGCAAGCTGTCGATTTTTATGGGCAAGACGGACGAAACCGCACCGAGACATTTGCAGCAGTCAATGATCCTTGTTCCGATGGATACGCCCGGTGTACAAGTAGAGCGAATGCTGAACGTAATGGGCTTCGACGACGCGCCGAATGGCCATGCCGAAATTACATTTACCGATGTTCGTGTTCCCAAATCGAATCTGCTGCTCGGTGACGGCCGCGGCTTTGAGATCGCACAAGGCCGCCTCGGGCCAGGCCGCGTTCATCATTGCATGCGTCTGATCGGAACGGCGGAACGTTCGCTGGAGCTGATGATCGAACGCGCGAAGTCGCGAACGGCATTTGGAAAAACTATTGCCGAGCAAGGCGTTATTCGCCAATGGATAGCCGAAGCCCGATGCGCGATCGAACAGGCTCGTTTGCTTGTGCTGAAAACTGCGTGGCTGATGGACACGAATGGAAATAAAGCTGCACGGAAAGAGATCGCGATGATAAAAGCCGTCGTTCCGCAAATGGCGTTGAAGATAATCGATCGAGCGATGCAGGTTTATGGTGGTGCGGGTGTTTCGCAGGACACTCCATTGCCGGTCTTTTGGATCACTGCGCGCTCACTGCGCTTAGCGGATGGTCCTGACGAGGTGCATTTGGAGTCGATCGCAAAGCTCGAATTGTCCTGAAGTATGCAATGCTCGCTCGGTCATTCAGACCGAGTTTCGTGACCGAGTGTTCAACATGACAAAAAAGTGTTGACAGATGTTGGTCACACACGGTATCTTTCTTGAGTACGCCTCGACAAGAGGCCGCTTCCCTTCGCCACCCGATGCGAAACTGTTCACTCGAAATACTCAAAATTAGACTCAGCTTGTAGTTCAGCCTGACCGAAACGACACGGACACGGGCGGCAACCATTCAGTTGACCCATCCGATACACGAAACGAAACCCTCTGATCCTCGCATTCTCTAAGGTGGCAGAAAGCCTCAAAGTCCCTCGTGTCCAAAACGTTTCAAAATAAAAGTTTGCCCGGCGGTGCCGGAACGACAGTCCAAAAAGGAGCCCGAAAATAATGGTGTTCGGTAAGAAAAAAAGCGTTGCCGGTTTAGACATCGGCTCAAGCTCGGTGAAGATGGTCGAACTCGAAGGTAAGAACGGAAGGTACAGCCTTGCCGGCCTCGGATTTGAAAATCTCCCCGACGAAACGATCATCGACGGCCAGATAATGGAATTGAATACCGTTTCTGACGTTATTCAAAAGGTTTGCCAAAACCATAACATCAAGGCCGAACGCGTCGTGACGGGCGTCAGCGGCCATTCGGTCATTATCAAGAATATCGTGCTTCCCCCAATGAGCGACGATGAGCTTGAAGAGTCGATCGACTGGCATGCCGAAGAGCATGTTCCCTTCGATCTTGCCGACGTAAGTCTTGACTACCAGGTCACCGGCCGCACTTCGGATTCCACACAGGTCCTTATCGCCGCCTGCAAACGCGAACGCATTGATAACGTTCGTCAGGCGATCCAGCTCGCAGGTAAAGAGCCCGCAGTAATAGATGTCGATACCTTTGCACTGCAGAACTGTTACGAAATGAACTATCAGCCGAATGATGGCCAGGTAGTGACGCTTTTGAATATCGGTGCTTCGACGATGAACGTAAATATCGTCAAAGGCAACCGGTCGCTCTTTTCGCGTGACATCACGGTGGGCGGCAGTCAGTTCACCGATGCACTTCAGCGAAGCCTCGGTCTCAGCTTTCAGCAGGCCGAAGCCGTTAAACGCGGTGTGGTAAGTGCCTCGGACGGCGTCGAAGAAAAATCGATCGAGCCGTTGATCAGCAACGTGACAGAGATCGTTGCAATGGAAATTCAGAAAACCTTCGACTTCTATCGAGCGACGACCGAAGACAATCAGACGACGGTACAGAAGATCCTTATCTCCGGCGGCGGTTCGAAACTGCAGGGCCTGGCGACGGATCTGTCGGCGCGTCTCGAACTTCCGGTCGAAGTGCTCGATCCATTTCGAAACGTAAATGTCGACGAACGCAAATTCGACCGCGGTTACCTGAACGAGATCATGCCCGAAATGGCGGTTGCCGTGGGCTTAGCAATGAGGGGAGTGTAACAAAACCATGATCAAGATCAATCTATTGAATTCAGTTACTGAACGACAGGGCGGAGCGGTGCAAGCCGTGGACCGCAAGGTCTCGAGCCCTGCCACTCGTCTCGTGCTGATGTCACTTTCGGTTGTGTTCCTGCTCCTCGCCGTAGTCGGTTGGGACGTGGTCAGCAGCCAGTTGGCAAAGGCTGATATGGAAAAGCAGCTCGAAGAACAGAAGCAGATCGCTCAAGAGCTGGAAGCTGTGATGAAAGAGCAAAAGGAGCTCGAAGACAAGATCAAGAGCATCGATATGCGAATCGAGGCGATCAAGAGACTTCGATCCGAGCAGGCAGGCCCGAGTGCCGTGCTTGAGGCTCTTCGCGAACGTATAGCGATGGTTCCCGGACTGTTTCTGCAATCAGTAGAACAGGCCGGCGATCAGATGACGATCAAGGGCAACTCGCCTGACGAATCGGCGGTCACCCAGTTCGGACGCAGCCTTGAATTTTCGAACGGCTTGTTCTCGAACCTCAACATCGAAACGGTCCGCCAGGAAGTCGTCAATCAGATGGCATCCGCTCCAAAGTCGGGCGGCGAACAGCCGAAGATCAACCTGGTTAACTTTACAATAAAGACCGCTTACACGCCGTCGAAGGCAAACCAGGTAAACAATACGATGCCGACGACAGCTTCGGCACAAGGTTCTCCGGCAAATCAGGCTACAGTACAGGCCGTCAAAAACTAACAAGACAGACCCTCAACGTAAACCCAGAAGGACACGACCATGATAGACAGATTCAAAAACATGAAATGGCACTTCCAACTGATCTTGTTGGTTGCTATTGCCGGACTGCTTTACACATCGGTGTGGTATTTCGTGACGAGCGTTACCCGTGAAGAGGTAGCTCAGCTCAGCGACCAGGTCACACAGCTTCGTGCAAAGAATGAGGCCGCCCGTATAGCGACGCAGCGGATAAACGAGTTCCGAGCACTATATGCGAGCAAATCGGCCGAATACGAAGAACTTAAGGTGCTCCTGCCGGAACAGCGTGAGATCACGAACGTCCTTCAGGGCCTGCAGGATAATGCCAAGGATTCGCGGATGCAGGTCATGCGGTTCTCTCCCCGTGACGATACACAGCGCGATTCGATAATGGCAAAACCGGTCGAGATCGAGGTTGACAGCAATTTCACGAACGTCCGGGCGTTTTTCGAAAAGATGGCAAAGCTTCCGCGAATCGTTTCGATCAGCGACTTCAAGATCAATCAGCTTGATAAGCAGACCGGCGAGAAAACATTGCATGCACAATTCCTGTTGACGGCATATTACGCCGATCCGGAAGTGTTGAATGCAAAGCCAGCCGCTCCGGCTCCCGGAACTCCTGGCCAACCAGCCCCGGCACAACCCACCGCTAAATAACTTCGTTGCCAAACGACATTTCAGAGATACGAGAGTAAAGCCATGACCAACCTATCGAATACCTCAAAATATCTGACCGTTAGCGTCGCCATCTTTGCGATCGCTCTCATCCTCGGTCTTGGATCAACGGCGAACGGCCAGACCCGTGATCCGTTTGCGAAACCGGGCTGGGCGCGAACAAAGGACAAGTTCAACGGCCCGGCCGGCAGCGGCCCCGCTGCGGTGATCAATCTGGGCATACCCTCGATCGAAAGCCGTATCGACTTTTACAAAAAGGTCCGCGAGTCAGCTGTTGCGTCCGGACAGCCTCTCCCGAAGGTAACGAGCGTGCTCAGCCTATCGGAGATGGCAGTAACCGGAATCTTCAGGACACCGCGCGGCTATGCGGCGATGGTGGAAGCTGTACCGATCAGGCTCGCATACACCATCTATCCGGGAGAAAAGTTCTTTGACGGCCAACTCGTCGCCGTGGAAGAGAACCGGCTTGTCTTCAGAAAAGTAACGAAGATGAGCAATGGCAAATTCACCACTTCGGTGGAGAATATGGCCCTTCGAAAGTACAGCGATCGTGAGCAGATCCAAGGCACGGCCCCGGCGGGTTCTGAAACCGCTTCCAAAGCCGAACCGAAACTGCCAGAACTAGGACCGGACGGACAGGCGATCAAGGCACAACCGATCGTTTCGCCGCTCGAAGAAATGAACAAGCAGACCGTCAAGGACGATGCAAAAACCAAATCGTCTGATAAACCCGCCTCAAAACCCGTCCGGGTTGCGAAAAAAGGGAAATAGAGTAGTTCGAATCGATTTCAATACGGGCCCAAAGCGATATCGCCGTAAGTCCAATGAAACCCCCAACGGAGGAAACATGAATTCTCGTCGATCAATTAGCGGTAGTGCTACGAAGGCACTTCTCGCGCTCACACTGATGGCAACTTTTTGCATCGCAGCGGCGGCGCAAGGAATTGACCCAAGACTGGAAGGCAAGAAATACGGTGATGCCGGCTTTGTAGGCGAACCGATCAGCCTGAACGTTGTAAATGCGGACGTCCGCGACATCTTGAACTACATCACCGAGCAGTACGCCATTAACTTTGTCATCGACAAATCGGTAAAGGCTGTACCAGTAACGGTAAATGTAAACCAGGTTCCCTGGAACGTCGCACTTGACTCGGTCATGCGCTCGCAGGACCTTGGCATACAAGTGAACGGTACCATTCTTCGCGTTGCAGACTCGAAGATCCTGGCGACCGAGGGCGAGGTCCTTCGTCTCCAGATGGATAACAAGCTGGACGGCTCACCGCTTTACACAGAATTTATTAGATTGAATTACGCTCGTGCCTCGGGCACCATCTCGCGCGGTTCGACCACAACGGGAACGACCGCTGGATCGGGTGGCGGGGGTGAATCCGGCGGCGCATCAACAGGCGGCGAAGGCCTCCTGCCGATTATCAAGCGACGCCTCTCGCGCCGCGGCTCTATCGAGATCGACGGCCGAAGCAACTCACTTATAATCACAGACGTTCGCGAGAACATCGACGCGATCAGGCAGCTGGTGGCAGTTCTTGATCAGGCTGAACCCCAGGTCGAGATCGAAGCTCGAATAGTCGTCGCGACCCGCAGCTTCAGCCGCGATGTCGGCGTTCAGATGGCGGCGGCGGTGACGGGACCGGGCGGCAGCGGAATTGGGTTTTCTACCCTGCCGCAATCTACTCAAGTCAATCCTGTCGGAGCACCAAATGCCACGGCGAGTGGCCTCGGAGCAAACCTTGTAAATACGGCGATCGGCATGACCACCGGAATTTTCGGAACAGCGCAGATCAACATGCTTATTACAATGGGTGAGCAAAAGGGCCAGGCGAAGATCATCGCTACGCCACGCGTTACTACATTGAACAACCGAAAGGCTTCGATCGAAAGTGGAACGAAAATACCTATTACAACCATACAGCCCGGCCAGGCCGCTGGCGGAGCAGTAATCGCGACCACAACATATGTGGATGTACCGCTGAAACTGGAAATAACTCCCCAGATCACTGATGTTGGTACAATCGTTCTTGACGTACTTTCCGAAAACAGTTCGACGGCAACGATCGCGGCTGGAGTGCCACCCGCCATCAACAATCAAATAATGCAAACACAGGTGGTCGTTCCCGACGGTGGAACAACTGTTGTCGGCGGCGTGCTGTTCGACGACGAACGTGAGAGCCAGGATCGAACACCGGGCCTCTCGCGTGTGCCAATCCTGGGTAACCTATTCAAACGAAAAGGCGTGCGTCGTGATACCAACGAGATCCTCTTCTTCATTACCCCGAGGATCTACCGCCCCGACTTTACGGTCGCCGCCGGCTCGTCCGGAACACGACCTAACGTGACCATTCTTCAGCCGGTGCCGATGGGCAATCCTACGTCCAATTCCGGTGACCAGTTGAATCAGGTATATAGCCCGCCACTGGCTCCGTTGATGCCTAGTCTTCAGGGTCAGCCGGCGCCAAGCCCCGCAGCTTCAGAAAAGAAGCCGTAGGCATTTAGAAGAACGTTTCCTTCGTTTTAGAAACCCGTCAGCGATGGCGGGTTTCTTTATTTATTGAGGAATGTATCCGCGCGGTACCGGAATATCACCGGGCAGGCCAAACTGGACAACATTGAACGTCGAGCCTTCGGTACCAAGATAGTACCAAGTACCATTTCGAAAGACCGTGATGTCGGTCAAACCGTCCCCATCGAAATCTGCGGGGGCGGGTCGGTCACCGATAAGTCCAAACGGCGTGACGACAAAAGTTTGTGCGGCGGTGAGAACATACCACGTTGAATTTGACGGTCGATATACTGCGTGGTCCCACCGGCCGTCGCCATCATAATCACCTTGTACCGGTTCATCTCCGGTAAGACCGAAATTGGTGATGTTGAAAGAATTGTCTGCGGACTTGATCATGTACCAAGTAGCATTTGAAGGACGAAACACTGCGATTTCCGCCTTAGCATCACCATCGTAATCCGCGGGTACTGGTGTGTCTCCATTGAGGCCGAACGGGATCGTAATAAAGGCCAGGTCAGAACTTCTGATCATATACCAGGTCGCGTTAGAAGGTCGCCAGACTGCAACGTCCGTCTTGAGGTCGCCGTCGTAATCGGCAGCAACCGGCACGTCACCTTGATCTCCGAACGAAAACGACGAGAAGCTATCGGAGTTGGTATGGAAATACCACGTGGCGTTGGATGGGCGCCAGACAGCATCATCGGCCTTTCCGTCACCGTCATAATCCCCGGGAGTAATGATGTCGCCGGGTAGTCCCCAGCCGCCGAATACGCGAAAGTTTCCTGTGCTGGTCAACGCATACCAGGTCCCCGTAGTTGGTCGGTAAACGGCGATGTCACTGCGCGCATCGTTATCATAATTCGAAACTGCGCTTCCGGCGAGCATCGATGCGCCGGTCGTGTAGATATAGTCACCATCCGCGCTTCCATCGCTGTCAGCCGCATTGCCGGCAGCAAACAAACTGATCTTGCCTATGCGACGCGGTGGTGCGTTAAAGGTAAAGTTCCACGATTTCGTATTGAATTGCGTTGGCGTAATGCCGTCGCTCGTATGTTCGATATACCGTCGCTCATGTCCTTCAACGATGCCTGAGATCACCTGAATCGGCTGCGGGCTTGCGGCCGGCAAAGTATATCCTCCGATACGGTCGCCGCTCTTATCGATAGCTGTCATTTGAAATCCGTACCGAAGGGCGGCTTCGTGATTGAGCGTGACGGTTACAGGGATCTGTTGGTTCGGTAAATAATTTTTCGGAAGTCCGGTGATCAATAACTGTCCGCCGCCGCTGTTGAGCGGAAAACTTACGTGGCAAGACGTGCAGTTTCCTTCCCCAGGCGCATTCGTGTGTGACGACGGCGGGCCGGACGATGCAGCAGAAATCTGCGTCTTAGAACCGGGAAACTTTCCGAATCCCAGGATCGCCACGATCAAAAGGAATGCGACTACAGTCAGTTTTAGTGACAATCGACGAAAAGATGATTTTTTCATTTCAGATTACCGGACGTGAGAGTTATGACGATTTCAAAGAAGGTAAAGTCGGAAGATACCACTTAATTAGAAGTATTGTGACTAAAAAAATGCGTCCGAGCCCCACGTCCGGACGCATTATCAAGGGCAGGATCAGCTCACATCGTTCATATTCCCACAAAGAGCAAGCCGGTAACATTTGCAGCAGGAGTAATTTGCTGCGGTGTGAATGTAAATCGTTTCTGTGAAGGTGAGATCGTATATTGCACGGCTGATGGAACGCCCGGGAACGCAAAGTAACCGAACGAATTTGTGAGGACAACGCGAGGCGTTACGCCGTCGGTCATCACGACGAAAGTTTTTGCGATTCCTCTTCCGCCTGCATTGACGACACGTCCTGAGACAGAAACATTGCTGCCCGCGACATTACAGGCGTAATCGTCGGGTTCGAATGTAATGCTCCATCCGGCCATAGTTCCGACATCGCCTGATGCGTCGTCTACCGAGTAAAGGCTCCACGTTCCGTTCATCGCAGCGCCGCTGGATCCAAATACCGAAGCAAATGTATCCGTTCCGGCGGGCGCTGCATTTGTGTATGGTCCTGCTGGCGCAGGCGCCGCAAATGCATCGTTTGCGCCCGAGTTGACCGGTTTGAACGTGCCTGCAACCCATTGGGTCGCTGAGGGCTGGGACGCACCATTATCCGCGAAAGAAATATCCAGCCCCGTTACATTCCCCGTATCACCCGAATCGGACGCAAAGATGAACTTCTGTCCGCCGGGACCAACAAGTAGGAAATCAAGGTCGCCGGGGAACGTATGGGTCAAGCCGAGCAGATTTACCTTTATCGTTTTATTTCCGTTAAGGCCGGTAACCGCAATGTCGCTGGGGTACGGGTCGGCCGCACCGGTCGAGGTGGCGGGCTGGCCGTTAGGCAGATTTATCAGTGTATTGTTGGTAAACGTTGCCGGTGCTCCGGCGACTGGCGCTCCCAGGCGGAATTGCCTGTTGATCGGCGTCTGCGCCGCCACGGAACTCGTAACGTTGATCTGAACCGTTATAAACGATCCACATAATGCGCCCGCGGATATATGATACGGAATCTGCATCGTAGTGGTCTGTCCATCATTGATAGTGCCGTAGCTAACGTTCGTTCCGCCATCCACGTTTGCCTGTACGTTCGTGATCGCTCCGCCCGTCGCGTTCGTGACAGGAACACTTAGAAGCACATTTTCATTGGGTTCGGGAAACCCATCTCCATCACCGGATGCGTCACTAACTGCGAACGGATCGATATGCTGTACATTCGGAAAATCGAATGCTTCAGTTACGGCAGAGGTCGACTGCACGCTGGCAGTGAAACCCATGCCCCTGACACGAAAACCTTCTCGGATATCCGTGACATCAGCCGCTGCCTCGGGGGCAAACGGCAATGCCGCTGCGGCGGCAATGATACCGTCTCGTTCCTGCAGCATCGTTGGGCTTATCGGCGACAACTTCATGCCGTCAGTGACTACCTGTAAAACTCTGGTAGTACCAGCCATGAAACCAAGACGGCTTACCATTCGCGCCCTGACTTCCCAGAGGGCGCTTTTCCAGATCTCTCCACCGTTATGCACCTGGCTACAATTTGCGTTCGGCCCAAAAACAGGGTTCCTCGGAAACGCACTCGACACCGCGCCGTTTGTGCCAAGTGTCGTATCGCAACCGGTGTTGATATGTTTGAATGTCAGCGGGTTATGCGGGCACGGTGCATTGTTACATGCTGCCCTCGCCGGTCCGCCGGTGAGCGAAATGACGGCAGTCGGAAAACGACGGATGCCGTAATAATACGAGCCAATAAATCCATCGACTCCGGATGTTGAGTACCCGGAAAGGGCATAAACGCCATTTACGCCGTCGGTATCTTCCGCGAGAAGCGTATGCGCGTAAAAATCACCCCAACCTTCGCCCATCATCCCTCCCTGGCTTCCCAGGCCAGCGCTATTTCCGTGAAGACGGTTCGACGTTCCGTGTGATACTTCATG
>JBJMGN010000233.1:0-11576 GCA_045807885.1 Pyrinomonadaceae bacterium
TATTTCGTTCTCATGCTACGAGATCGGCGGTGACTATTACGACTTCATTCCGAAGCCCGATGGCAAGATGCTTGTCGCCCTCGGTGACGTATCCGGAAAGGGAACTGCGGCAGCATTGTTGATGTCCAGCCTCCACGCTGCGATACACGCGCAAGTAGTGGCAAAAAGTTCGCTTGACCAAACTATTTCTTCGGTTAATGAATATCTTGCTGAGAATACCCCTGCGAACCGTTTTGTAACTCTGTTTGCAGCAGAGCTCGATCCGGACACCGGAAAGCTTCGTTATATCAACGCCGGTCATAACCCGCCGCTGGTCGGGAAGATCGACGGGAGTATAGAACAGCTCGGGTCGGGCGGATTGCCCCTCGGTATTATGGGCGGAGCACAGTATGAGGCCGGTGAAATGCAGCTTAACAAAGGCGAATCATTGGTGATCTATTCCGATGGCGTTTCAGAGGCGGTAAATCTTAAGGAAGAGGAATTCGGTATCGACCGTTTGTCCGACGTGGTTCGGCGCAACCTTGCGGCCTCTGCTGCGGGGATGAGAGATAAGGTCGAATCGGCCCTTTCGACATTTACCGAGACCGCACCGGCAAACGATGACATCACGTTGGTTATCGTAAAGCGCGTTTAATCCTGTCACTGGCATAAATATTCAGTTAAACTCTCCGATCTGGGGGCGTTTTAATCGCGTTAAAACTTGTTGACCTCCCTGTGGAATAGACATAAAATAGTTGTGGCGAACTTCCTCACTCGCTCCCCGCCTAAATGCCGCAACGTAAATTCAAGGTCAGCCTGATCTATTTTGTTATTGCCGCCTTACTCCTCGTAGGGCTGGTTCCGCTTGTTTTGACAGGATGGTTTCTGTCCGAAAAAAGCGCCGGCGAACTTCGCGCCGTCGAAAATCGATATCAGATCCAGCTGGTACAGGAAAAGGCCCGCCAGATCGAAATGTTCGCCCAGCGAAATAGCAGCCTTGTTACGGGGCTGGCTAATGCGTTTAGCCTCGCCGGCGGAGGTTCGGTTTTTACACTTCCGCAAACTGATCAGCAATTAAGCCGCACACTTAAAGAGAATCCCGACGTTATTGCACTTTATGTGCAGCCGCCCGAAGGCGAGCCTCTGGCCCTGTTTCGGCCTGGAACTATCCAAAAATCCGAAATCGACGGAATCGCAGGATCTTTCGAGACAAAGATCCTCGGCGACAACTTAACGGTCGGCGATCCGTTACTTGCCGGATCAGCAAAAGAGCCGGTTATTGTGCTCGGAGCCCCCGTTACCAACGGCGGAAAAAAGGTCGCATCGGTAATGGCGATCGTCTCGCTCAGGCATATTTCTAAAAACGTTGTCGGACAAGCTTCTGTGTCCGAAGCCGAGTTATGGCAATCGGGCCTTCCGATAATCTACGTCGTCGATTCTCAAGGCCGAGCACTTTTCCACCCCGATCCGCTGATAGTGCAGGAACGAAGGAAATTAACCGATCTAAAGATCGTCTCGGAATGGCAGGAAGCAAACCGCCAGTTTCAGTCCGGGCTGGTTCCTTTTACGGCACATTTCGACGGCAACGCCCACGAGATGATCGGCGCATACTCGACCGTTTCGATCGGAAACAGCCTGAGTTTGGGAGTTATCACGATGCAGGACGAAGCGAAGGCTCTCGCATCTGTCGGTGAGATGCGGTTACAGACCTGGATCATTAGTTTGGCATTCGCTCTCGCAGCACTGATCATCGGTGCAATGCTCGCTCGTTCATTGACATTCCCGATCCATAATCTTTCTGTTGCTGCGGAGCGGATCGCCGGCGGCGACCTTTCCACCCGCGTTAACACGAAGAACATTACCGAGATCGGAACGCTCGGTGAATCGTTCAACACGATGAGCGATAAGCTCGAGGACCATATTGCAAATCTGGCGGAAGCGGCAAGGGAAAATCGCGAATTGTTTGTCGGTACTGTCAAAGCCCTTGCAGCTGCAATAGACGGCAAAGATAAATACACACGCGGCCACTCGGAACGGGTCGCAAGGATATCTGTGGCGATCGGCCGTCAAATGCATCTTCCCGAGGACGAGCTTGAAACCCTGCGGATAAGCGCGCTTCTTCACGACGTGGGCAAGATCGCTATCGACGACAGCATACTAAAAAAGCCGGCGGCTCTGACGGATGAAGAATTCACGATCATGAAGACCCACCCGGTTCGCGGATACAAGATCATGTCGCAGATCCCGGCGATGAAGGATTTTCTGCCCGGAATGTATATGCACCACGAAATGGTGAACGGCAAGGGTTATCCCCAGGGACTCACCGATGAACAGATACCACTTCAGGCGAAGATCGTTTCAGTTGCCGACACGTTCGATGCAATGACGATCGACCGCCCCTATTCGAAAGGAATGCTGCTGCCCGAAGCTCTGAAAAGGATAGGTGAATTCGTTGGCACCCGATACGACGCGAAAGTCGTTGATGCTCTGATCAAGGGATGCGAAGTCGGACAGATCGGTCGCGGGGTGGTTCAGTTTCTTAACAACCAGGCCGTCGCGAAATCAACTGAGCAGGAAGAAGCCGAAGACGACGAGATATTAGAGCTCCCTCAGCAAGCGATATATGGAGCAACAGACAAGCAGCGAGAATTGGCAGGTTGAGGTAGGCGGCCAGCTTTATCACGCTTCATTCGCTGAGCTCGGCGAATGGATCGGCGAAGGTGCGCTCCAGCCGGAAGATAAGGTACGAAAGGGAAACCTGAGATGGATCGAAGCGCGTAAAGTTCCCGGGCTATTGCCGTTTTTCAATGCAAGGGCGCGCGGCGAAACGATTCCGGCAACAATCACCTCAACGGATGCGGCGGGCTTAAATTCGGCGCTGGTTTTGGACGAGCCGATTCAGCTGAATATTGCGGAGCCGACGGTGCTGGATGCAGATGAAGTGGTAATTCAGGCTTCGGTTTTTGAGCCGGACTTAGTTAAAGGAATTATTGTCGACCCAAAAGTCTGTGCGATCCATCCGGGCTTTGAATCCGCGTTTATTTGCGAAACGTGCAGCAACGGTTTCTGCAAGGCCTGCCCCAATTCCTACGGAGGAACAGTAAAGCTCTGCCCGCTCTGTGGTGCGCTTTGCAAACCGGCTGGTGCCGTGCAGGAACAAAAAAGTCGCGACCAAACCTTTTCTCAAGCGATCGGAGAAGGATTTGGCATCAACGATTTCGTTAAAGCCGTCGCATTTCCACTGAAATTCAAGACGAGCCTGTTCTTTGGCGCTGTTATGTACGCGGCCTTTTCGCTCGCACAATCTGCTAGCGGCATCGGGGGAATGACGATGTTCGCGTCGGCCATAATTGCATTTATGCTGGCGAATATGATGATTTTTGGTGTGCTTTCGAACACGGTCGAGAATTTTTCGCAAGGAAAGCTCGATGCCAATTTTATGCCGTCGTACGACGATTTTTCGGCGTGGGACGATATTGTGCAGCCGTTCTTCCTTTACGTTGCCGTGATGATCGCGTCGTTCGGTCCGTTTATATTGACCCTGATCATTGGTACTTACCTGGTCGTTAGCTCGGTATCGTCGCAGATGAACACGTTTCAAAGCGAGGTTGAGCGGCTTCCGGGCACACAATACTACCAAGGGCGCGAAACCGTTGAACAGTCGCAGCAGGTGAAAAAAGTCCTTAGTGACACCACAAGCGAACATGACGAGCGCATCGGTGAATATAACCAAGCGGCCAGCGGAAATTCGAATGCCGTTACGACCGCGACGCCTGATGAAGACCTTGAACTTTATCAAATGGCCCAGCAAAATCGACGTAAGGAACTTGAGGCAGCATTCGGCAAAACCCAGGAGACTAAAGATGCCGAGTTCGGTGAGCTGACTTCGAATCTATTGAAGCTAGCGGCCCCATTAGTGGTAATTGGGGCCTTCGCCTTTCTTTGGGGGATGTTCTTCTTTCCGGCCGCAACCGCAGTTGCAAGCTATACGCGCTCCTTCAGCGCGACCGTCAATCCGCTTGTTGGTCTCGATACGATCAAAAGGCTGGGCGTCGATTATTTAAAGATACTCTTGATGGGATTTGTCCTGGTCCTCGTCTCCGGGTTCTCCGGAATGGTTTTAGGCATGATCTTCGCGCCGTTCAATCTGCCCGGAATGGGAAATCTGGTTGCAAAAGGATTCTCCTCGTTGATAACTTTCTATCTCGCGGTGGTTTTCGCCTGCATACTTGGTTACGCACTTTTTAAGAACTCCGAGAAGCTGCAATTACTGAAATAGGCCTTATTTCATTGTGAAACACGACGCACGTTGTTTGACGTGCGTTATTTTTTTATACTCTATCCTTTTCGGATAGCCGTGATTTCCGGCTTTTTCTTATGGCATTTTGGCGACGTAAAAAAGCGAGTTCATCTTCGATCCTCGGCCTGGATAGATCCATCGAGGAACTTCAGGCGCAGGAAGCAGCGATTGAGCGCGAGATCGGGGTCCGTTTTTCCAAGGCGATCGCAAAGACCCGTGATTCGATAAACTCGCGGCTCGACACGATCTTCGAAGGCAGGAAGCAGATCGACGAGCAGCTGCTGGATGAACTCGAGGAGCTTTTGATCTCGACAGACATCGGCGTAAAGACGACCCTGCAGGTCCTTGAGGCCGTTCGACAAGGAATTTCGAGAAACGAGATCAATGATATCGCTGCGTTAAAATCGGCGATGAAACAGGAACTGCTGGACATCTTGCAGCATTCGAAAGATCACGGCGTGTCTGCTGAAACTGAGGTCGAGGACAGTATCAAGCCGTACGTCTTGATGGTCGTTGGCGTCAACGGCGTGGGAAAAACGACGACGATCGGCAAGCTTTCGCAGCGAATAAAGAACGAAGGAAACGAAGTGCTTATTTGCGCGGCGGATACCTTTCGAGCGGCGGCGTCCGACCAGCTTGAGATCTGGGCGGGGCGAGCCGGTGTTCCGATAGTTCAGCAGAAACAGGGTACTGACCCCGCGGCGGTTCTGTTCGATGCATTGCAATCTGCAAAGGCGAGAAACGCCGACGTCCTGATCGTCGATACCGCCGGCCGCCTGCATAACAAATCGAACCTGATGGCCGAGCTCGAAAAGATGAAACGCATCGCCGGCCGCGAAGTTTCCGGGGCTCCGCACGAAACTCTCCTTGTCATCGATGCCGTTACCGGCCAAAATGGCCTAGAACAAGCGCGGCAGTTCATGAAGGTTGCAGACGTGACCGGGATCGTTTTGACAAAATTGGACGGCACGGCGAAGGGCGGCATCGCCGTCGCTATCTCGAAGGACTTGGGTTTGCCTATTCGATATGTCGGCGTCGGGGAGCAGGTAGACGATCTGATGGTTTTCGATGCGGACAGTTACGTGAACGGTCTTTTCAACTAGATGGAAACGAACGAAACCGATCTTCGACAAGTTCAACGATCGATCGACCTCGCTTACAAAGGCGCCGGGCTGGTTTCGCCGAATCCCTTGGTTGGCTGTGTGATTGTTTCCGCTGACGGGGAAGTGGCCGGTGAAGGCTCTTACATCTACGACAATGTCATTCACGCCGAACTGATCGCTCTTCAGCAGGCTGGCGAAAAAGCTCACGGCGGAACTGCATATGTATCGCTCGAACCGCACGCGCATCACGGAAAGACGCCGCCGTGCACTGATGCTTTGATCAATGGGGGCGTCAACCGCGTGGTCGCGCCCATTGAAGACCCAAATCCGCTCGTCTCTGGCAAAGGCTTTCAAAAGTTGCGGGAGAACGGTATCGAGGTTGTAACCGGCATTCTCGCCGGTGAAGCCGCTAAGCTGAACGAAAAATTCATTTGCTGGCACAAGAAGAAGCGTCCGTTCGTCCATCTAAAACTCGCAATGTCTTTGGATGGACGCATATCGCTGAACAAAAGTGTTTCGACAGCCCTTTCTGGCGAGACTGCGTTGAAGCGCGTTCATGAACTTCGTCATGAGCACGATGCGATCCTTGTGGGTGCAACCACCGCGCTGATCGATAACCCGAACCTAACGGATCGCAGCGGCAAAACTCGTCGTCGCCCTCTTGCACGCGTCGTCCTGGACAACAGCCTTCGGCTTCCGAAAGAACATTCACTATCTACATCGGCAAAGGAATTCCCGACTCTTGTATTCACCAGCAATATCGATCTGCTGGATACCGAACCATTGACTGACCTTGGCGTAGAGGTGATACCGGTTCCCGGCGGTCCGCGAAATTTAGAAGAGGTTTTAAAAGAACTTTATCGGCGAGAAATTCAAAGTGTCTTAGTCGAAGGTGGAAGCGAAGTCGCGGGAGCATTCGTGGACGCCGGGGTTGTCGACAAAGTGACATTTATGATCTCCCCGATGATCATCGGCGGGCACAATGCGCCCGCTGCAATCGGAGGCAAAGGTGCCGAATCACTGGCAGCAGCATTGAAACTGACCGACGTATCCATCACACAGCATTGCAGCGATATTGAACTCACCGGATATCCGTCGTCTAATTGAGGTGAATGAAAGCCGCCTCGCGTTCAAAAACATTCGCTAAAAAATCCCTGGGCCAAAATTTCCTGGCCGCTCCAAACTACGTCGACAAGATCATCGCAGCTGTCTCGCCGAGCGACGGTGATACGATCATCGAAATTGGCCCCGGCCGAGGTGCATTAACTGAACATCTGGTCGAATCGGGTGCGAACGTCATTGCGATCGAGCTGGATAGAGACTTAGTCCCGGTTTTAACCGAGAAATTCTCTCGGTACGCAAATTTTCAAGTGCTCGAACAAGACGCGTTAGACGTCAATTTCGAAACGCTTACTACCAACAATTCGAAATTGGTCGCAAATCTGCCCTATTACATTTCCACGGCGATACTCCAGCATTTAGCAGAGCAGCGTCACTGTTTTTCCGAGCTTGTTCTGATGTTCCAGAGGGAAGTTGTTGACCGCATTACAGCCAAACCGGGAAATTCGGACCGTGGATTTCTGACCGTTCTCGTCGAAGCCTCGTTTGAAACGGAAAAGCTGTTCGACGTGCCTCCCGAAGCATTTCGGCCGATGCCGAAAGTTTCGAGTTCGGTAGTCAGACTGAAACCCAAACCGGCAGAACTTGCCGATCCCGAGGTTTTTCGTAACATGGTGTCGCTTTCGTTTGCTCAGAAGCGAAAAACGATCCTGAATAATCTCAAACCGCACTACGCGAACGCACCCCAGGCATTGGCGGCGGCCGGCATTGAGCCTTCGCGACGGGCGGAAACACTCACTCTAGTTGAATGGAAACAGCTCGCCGAGTACCTTACGAATTAAATCAAACGGTTGTAAACCCTTGTGTTATAATCAAAAGTTTGATTTTGATAGGTCTAACAAGGGCGACGCAAAGTGAATAAATTAGAGATTGTTCCGCTCGGCGGTATCGGCGAGTTTGGAATGAATTGCATGGGAATTCGCTGCGGCGATGAGATGATCATCATCGACGCCGGGATGGGATTTCCGGAAGAAACGCCCTACGGCGTCGACATTTCGATACCAAATTTCGAGTTTCTCGAAGAATATCGCGACGACCTGACCGCGCTCATCCTCACGCACGGCCATGAGGACCACATCGGCGCCCTCTCGTACATCCTTCGCAAATTTAATCTTCCGGTTTACGCATCGCGGTTCACTCTTGCTTTAGCAGAAAAACGTCTCGAAGAATTCAACATGCTCGATGATGTTTTGCTTCATCGAGTAAAAGCGAATGATGTTGTTGAGATCGGGAATTTCAAGGTCGAATTCATTCACGCATCGCATTCCCTTGTTGATTGTTTTTCGCTCGCCATCAAAACTCCGCTCGGTACCGTGATCCATACCGGCGACTACAAGATCGACGATACCCCGGTTATTGGAAAGCCATACGACCTCAAAACACTTAAGAAATACGGCGACGAGGGCGTACTTGCATTGCTGGGCGATTCGACAAATGCCACGGTCCCGGGCAGAACTCCATCGGAGCAGGCGGTCATTCCTGCATTTCGCGAGATCTTTGAAGAAACCCCGGGGCGTTTGTTCGTCGCCGCATTTTCATCTTCGATCCATCGCTTGCAGATCGTTTTCGACCTTGCCCATGAATATGGCCGCAAGGTATGCGTGCTCGGCCGCTCGATGATGAAAAATGTCGAGATCGCAGAAGAGCAGGGCCTGCTCAAGATCGGCTACGGTACGAAGATCGAGCTTGGTGATTCGCGAGCTTGCCGCGACGAAGACATCTGCTACATCATCACCGGTTCGCAGGGTGAAAACCGCGCTGCCCTTTGGAACATGGCGACCTCGACCTACAAGGGCCTTGAGATCGAAAAAGGCGACACGGTCGTGCTTTCTGCCCGCATAATTCCCGGAAACGAAAAGAACATCAGCCGGCTGATCGGCCACCTGTACAAACGCGGTGCGAACATCATCGAAGAAAAACGACGGCTGGTTCACGTTTCGGGCCATGCATCGCAGGAAGACATCAAGATAATGGTCGAAACCGCCCGGCCGAAATATCTCGTGCCGATACACGGCGAGTACCGCATGCTGTTTCGACACAAGGAATACGTGAAAAATCACGTTCCGGGCTATTCCGATGACAATATCGTTTTGATCGAGAACGGCGACATGCTTGAGATCGACAAATATGGCGCTCGCATCGTCGAGAAACACGAATTGCACCGTACCTTTATTGATGAAGAATCGAGTGATGAGATCGAATACGAGATCGTTCGAGAGCGAAAGCGCCTTGCTTACGGCGGTACGATCTCATTGGTCGTTTCGGTCGATAAAAAGACCCATCAGCTTGCCGGCGAACCGCATATTACATTAAGCGGCGTCGCCGGAATATCAGAACCTGCACTCGTTACGACCGGCGTTCGTGAAAACGGTGGTAATGGTTTTCAAGCCGTTGCCCGAAAGGCTATCTCCGAGGCGGTCGCTGAAATGAAACGCGAGCAGATCGCCGACAAAGCCGTTTTCAAGGAAAACCTTCGCATCCACCTGAAACGTTTTGTTCAAAAGGAATTAGGTACGAAACCTGTAATTATTACTACGATAGTCGAAGTTTAGGTCTGAACGATTCCCCCGGACCTTACGCAAAATACTGACGAAGAGTCTCGGGCAGCTTCCGCATCCACCACAGGTTATGCTTTGCCGTCATTTCCCGCAAACCAGCCGGCGTTTGTTTGAAACCGCCATAATTAAATTCATACAACGTATTTATATCGGAGTTATACAGCAGAACGTGGCCTTCGCTGAATAGGATATAAAGGCCGCCCGGCGTGGAGTTTTCCTGAAACTCTTTCATGAGATCCGCGGACTTTTTCTGTTCATAGTCGCACGGCACCGCACCTGCAGCGTCGGAAAGCTGCTTACCATATCCGGGAGGCGGAAGAAATCGGATCGAAAACAGCGCCATCGGAAAAGTCGTACAGTCGAACCCGCGCATGGCATTATCGGTTTCGAACTTGCTCCCATACTTAAAGTAATACCGGTCATTTATCAAGGGCGATAAGACTCTTCCAAAACCGTTTCCGGGATAAGTCATCGGCGGATCGTCTTTTGCAATTTCATTGATCGTCAACTTGCCGTAATAGGGCTTTACGTGCGTTTTGAATGTGACCGGGTTTGTCCTGCCGGTCGTCTCTCCATCCTTTTTTGAGATCATCCAAAGCTGAATGTTCTCGCCCCACTTGCCGTAAGTATCTATGGCGTCAAGGACCGCTGCCTCGCGCGTTGCGGGTGTCGTTCCGGTGATAAGCACGCGGTTATCTTCGTCCCCGACACATAATTGAGCGTTCTGTGTTGCGTCCGTCAAACCATACTGAAGATCGAATCCCTTACCGATCCCTAACGGCGTCATTCCGCTAAATCTAAGGCCGTTGCCTAATGCTTTACTAAATGCAGTTGCCATTTTTGCCTCCCAATGTTCGTGAAATTCTTTTTACAGGCTCTTGATCGATGCTTTTTCGCGCGGATTATATTTCTATTTCTTAATAAAGACAATAGATTTGTTTTTGAATCTGTCTGGCTTTTGGTGCTTTGCGGTCTTTTCGACTTTGCATGCGATAATCTCACTTTTATGCGCGACAAGCTTCTTGATCTGGAAAAACACGCCCGTCGGCTCGAGCCCAACCCCGCAGAGCGGGCCGGTGCCCGTGAACAGGTAATTTCGTATTCAGAAGACTTTCTGAACGCGATCGAAAACGTGAAGGCCTTTAACAAAACAGACGAAAAAGGCGTCGCGTTGTTAGACTCGCCGATAGGGGAAACAGGTATCGGCATTGACGAAGCTATCTCGCTTATTCGAGAGAATGTCGACTCGCCTGGCCTGAATCCGGCTTCGGGCGGGCACCTGGCTTACATTCCCGGCGGCGGCATCTATATTTCGGCTCTTGGCGATTACTTAGCGGACGTTTTCAATCGATATGCGGGGGTTTTCTACGCTTCGCCCGGCGCGGTCCGGATGGAGAATATGCTGCTTCGATGGATGTGCGATCTGGTCGGTTATGGTCCGGGGTCGCTCGGCAACCTGACCACGAGCGGCAGCCTTGCAAACATGATCGCCGTTGTGGTCGCTCGCGATGCGAAAGGTATCAAATCAGCAGACATTCCGCGTTCGGTAATTTACCTTTCCAAACAAACTCATCATTCGGTTGATAAGGCGATCCGGGTTGCAGGCCTAGGCGAGTGTATTCTTCGCTTTGTCGCATTAGACGAAAAGTTTCGTATCGATGCTGGGGCTCTTGAACAGCAGATCGAAGAGGATGAGTCGGCTGGGTTGAATCCTTTCCTGGTCGTTGCGTCGGCAGGCACGACCGATGTCGGTGCCATCGATCCTCTGCCCGAGATCGGCGCGATCGCAAAACGTCACGGCCTTTGGTGCCACATCGACGCGGCATACGGCGGCTTTTTCATACTTACCGAAGAAGGGAAGTCGAAGCTGCGCGGCCTGGAACTCACTGATTCACTGATCATCGATCCGCACAAAGGGCTATTTCTGCCATACGGCCTCGGCGTGGTTTTAGTTAAAAATGTCGAGGACCTGAAGCGTTCCTATTCGTTCAATGCGAACTATATGCAGGACGCATTCGCCGGGCCGGATGAACTCTCACCGGCGGAGCTTTCACCTGAGCTAACAAAACACTTTCGCGGTCTGCGGCTTTGGCTGCCGCTGAAATTACACGGTCTCGCACCATTTCGCGCGTGCCTCGAAGAAAAGCTTTTGCTGGCGAAATACTTTCATGCTGAGGTCCAAAAGCTCGGCTTCGAATGCCGCCTTGAACCCGAATTATCTGTCGTAGTTTATCGCTACGTTCCAAAAAATGGCGATGCAGATGCCTTCAACAAAAGGCTGCTCGAAGCGGTCGTCGCCGATGGCCGTGTCTTCATCTCTTCGACCGTTCTCGAAGGGAAATACACGCTGCGCTTTGCATGCCTCGCGTTTCGCACGCACCTGAAAACGGTCGATATGCTTTTATCGGTCTTGAAGGAAAATGTAGCTCGTCTCGAAGAAACCTTGGCTCACCGCGGACTTTAATTTAGTTTGGCATTTAACTCGGCAGCCTTTATTTCAGCGTGCTCCTGTGTGAG
>JBJMGN010000234.1:0-3199 GCA_045807885.1 Pyrinomonadaceae bacterium
CTTCGAGACAACCTGTCAGCTTTTTGGATTTCGCACGAAGCGCGGGCATTGTCGCCGCATCAAAGATCTCGAGCGATGCACGTAGAGCAGCAAGCTGCAATATCGGCGGGTTTGATATCTGCCAGCCTTCAGCGCCGTCTAAAGGTTTGAATTCCGGTCCCATCAAAAACCGAGTTGCCTTATCGTGGCCCCACCAGCCAGCAAATCGCGGCAGATCGAAGGATCGTGAATGACGCTCGTGTACAAAGATACCTGCAATTGCGCCAGGACCAGCGTTCAGATACTTGTACGAACACCAGGCAGCAAAATCGACACCCCAATCGTGAAGCTTTAGCTCGAGATTTCCCGCTGCGTGAGCACAATCAAAACCCACCACGCAGCCCTTCTTGTGCCCGGCCGCGGTTATAGCTTTCATATCGAACGCCTGCCCGGTGTAATAATTTACTCCGCCTAGCAGAATGAGTGCGACCGAATTGCCTTCTTGTTCGATCGCATCAACAATGTCTTCGGTTCGAAGTGTTGTCTCGCCTTCGCGAGGCTCCAACTCGATCAATCCCTCGCCCGCGAAACCGTGAAATTTAAGTTGAGACTCGACCGCATAGTGATCTGACGGAAAAGCGCCTTTCTCGATGATGATCTTAAAGCGCTCCCTGGTGGGCCGATAAAACGAGACCATCAGGAGGTGAAGGTTGACCGTCAGGGAGTTCATCATAACGGTCTCGATCGGTTGAGATCCTACGACGCGCGCCATCGCCTCGGTAACAAATTCGTGATAGGGAAGCCATGGATGTTTTGCCTGGAGATGCGCGTCGACCGCTAATCGAGCCCAGTCATCGAGCTCCTGGTCCACATAAGTCCGCGTCGTTTTTGGCATCAAGCCCAAAGAATTTCCAGTTAAATAAACGGAATCCAATTTATTAGACGGCTTTGGAAAATGAAAAAGCTCACGAAATTTCCGTAGAGGATCCGCCTCGTCAGCTCCGCGCGAGAAGCTGAGTGATGAATCGTATTTTTCTTGTGACGAACTCATATTTAAATTAAAAAACTGGTTCGACGATGGAACCTAATTGCCGTATGAAGCGTCTTTCACTTTGCGTAGAACACAAGATCGAAAAAAATAGTCTAATTCATTCGGTCGAGTTCCTAGCAATGCAGAGTGGGGGCCGCGGCCTTCATTAATAGATCCCTTCGATAGTTCAATGGAGGTTCTCATGAGATCATTTGTTAAAGCGCTATTAATTCCTTCTTTTATCCTAGTTTTAGGCAGCATTTCGACGTTCGGTCAAACTCCCGGTATGCGAGTCGATGCCGAGATTCCTTTTGATTTCACAGTAGGAAAGGCAACTTTTTCGGAAGGTAAATACAAGCTTATTCTTACCAGGCTCCACGACTCACTCTATTCCGTTTCCATGTTTGGCACGGACGGCAAGAGAGTTCTTTCGACAACTGCTATTCGAAACGGCAGCACAAACCGTAAAAACTCAGATATGGTTTTCGCAATAAGCGATGGCGGACATTATCTCGATAAACTGCGCACTGCGGATGCGGGGTTTAAGTTCATCGTGCATCCGGGCGAGCGTATTGTTGCGGAATCCAAACGAACAAGCGTTCCTGTTTCAGGTGCTCCAAATTTCTAGTTAGCTATCAATAAGATTACCGGGCAGCACGTTACGCGTTGTTGCCCGGTCTTCGTTTTCAATACGATTGAGTAAACAGACTGTTGTCTAGGTTGAGCCAGTTCAACGCAGATCCGCTAAATAACATCTCTAGAATCGATTCGTCGTAAGGCATTGACTCTATCAGCGTTCCCGGCATATGTTCTCCAAGCGGGAAAGGATAGTCGCTGCCCAACATCACCTGGTCTGCTCCGACAAGTTTGACTAGATAATCAAGCTTAGCCGGTTCATGAACAAGCGAATCGAAATACATACGGCTTAAATACTTTCTGGGACTGTGTGGATTGTCCACAGCGCAGAGATCAGGCCTGACCTTAAACCCATGATCGATGCGGCCGATCGTTGCAGGGAACGAACCCCCGCCATGCGCGAAGCAAATGCGAAGCGAGGCACATTTTTCGAGAGTACCTGAAAATATCAGCGAGCAAATCGCCCGCGAAACTTCCGCTGGCATACCAACCAGCCATGGCAGCCAATACCTCTGCATATCGGCCTCACCCATCATTTCCCAAGGGTGAACAAAGACAGCCATGTCCATTTCTTCGCACGCTTTGAAGAAATCGAAAAATATTGTTTCCCCGAGGTTTAGCTGATTTACGTTCGTCCCGATCTCGATACCTGCGAGCCCGATCGATTTGCATCGTTCGAGTTCTTTGATAGCGAGCTTTGTATCCTGCAAGGGCACCGTGCCAAGCCCCGCGAACCGTAATGGAAAGTCGTTTACGACCTCGGCAATATGATCGTTTAGATATTTAGATACTTCCGCGCCATCATTTGGTTTGGACCAATAACTGAACATTACCGGTACAGTTGAAAGCACCTGGACGCCTATACCGTGACGGTCCATTTCCTCGATGCGTTGACGGGGATTCCAGCAGTTTTCTTCAATATCCCGAAATTGCTTACCGTCATCGCGCAGCATATGTGCCGAACACGGTTGATAATGATCGAGCGTGATAAACCCGCCATAACCGAACTTTTCTTTCCAGTTTGGGATGTCCTTCGGAAGGATATGTGTATGAATGTCGATTTTTAACATTCCAACTAGCTCACGACGGGAGGAGGTTCCATCATTGCGCCGCAGTTTTTGCAGGTCCGCAGATCTTCGGAGTCGTAGAATTTTTCGAAGACGCCCTGAAATTGAGTGGTGATGTCTTCTAGTTGAAAATATTCCTCGTAAAGCTTGTTGTTGCAGTTCTCACAAAACCAAAGCAGGCCGTCGAGTTCGCCCTCGCGGCGTTTTCGTTCTATGACCAAACCAACTGTATTTTCGCCCCGAATCGGGTTATGCGGAACGCGCGGCGGCAAAAGGAACATTTCACCCTCGCGGATCGGCACCTCGACGGCTTTTCCGTCTTCCTGGATTTGGACCCTGATATCGCCTTCGAGTTGATAGAAAAGCTCTTCACCCTCATCCCAATGATAATCCTTACGCGAGTTCGGGCCGCCTACGACCATCACTATAAAGTCATTATCATCGTAAACGCATTGGTTCCCAACTGGGGGCTTTAGCAAGTGGCGGT
>JBJMGN010000235.1:0-4199 GCA_045807885.1 Pyrinomonadaceae bacterium
CATAACGGAACGCGGACGCCCCCGTCCGCAACAGCGTTCGAAAACAGGAATAAACAATCTGGTTCGCCCTATGGGCTCATTTCGGACGAGGGCGTCCGCGTTCCGCTACGCAAAAACCTCGATGACCTTCTGCACCGCATCCGCTAATTTATCAACCTCTTCGCGCGTGTTGTAAAACGCGAACGATGCGCGGGCGGTCGCAGGGACGTCGAAGAACTGCATTACGGGCTGCGCACAATGGTGGCCGGCGCGGACGGCGATTCCCTGCTGGTCGAGAATCGTGCCGATGTCGTGCGGGTGAACGCCCTCGATCGTGAATGACAATACACTGGCCTTGTTCGCCGCGGTTCCGATGATCTTTACGCTGGGAATATCTGCAAACCGTGCGGTCGCATACTCTAAAAGCTCGTGTTCGTATGCGGCGGCCGCCTCAAAATCTATCGAATTAATGTAATCGATCGCTGCCCCTAGGCCGATGCCGGCAGCGATGGCCGGCGTGCCTGCCTCAAACTTTTCGGGAATCGGCGCGAACGTAGTTTTTTCAAAGCTAACGCTCCGGATCATCCCGCCGCCCGTCTGGTATGGCGGCATTTTATCGAGCCATTCGCGCTTGCCGTAAACGACCCCGCTGCCCGTCGGCCCGAACATTTTGTGGCCCGAAAAAACGAAGAAATCCGCGTCCAGGTCCTGAACGTCAACGAGAAAATGCGGAACGCTTTGTGCGGCATCAACACACACCGGCACACCGAATTTATGCGCCGTCGCGATCATTTCCTTGAGCGGGTTCACTGAACCAAGAGAATTCGAAACGTGCGCAACGGCGACGATCCTGGTCCTCTCGTTCAACAGCTTGTCGTATTCCTCGATGACAAGTTCGCCGCGCTCATTCATCGGGATGACGCGAAGCACCGCACGACGTTCCTCCGCTATCTGCTGCCACGGAATGATATTCGAATGGTGCTCCATCTGCGAGACGAGTATTTCGTCGCCTTCGCCGATGAACTTCTTACCGTAGCTTTGCGCGACCAGGTTGATGCCCTCGGTCGTGCCGCGAACGAAAATGCATTCCTTCACATCCGGCGCATTGATAAAGCGTTTGACCTTTTCACGCGCGGCTTCATACGCAGTGGTCGCGTGCTGCGAAAGATAATGAACGCCGCGGTGAATGTTCGAATGCTCTTCCTGCAGGTATTTCGACCCGCGGTCGACCACCAGTTGCGGCACCTGTGAGGATGCAGCGTTGTCCAGATATACGAGCGGCTTCCCGTTCACCGTTTGCGACAGCACCGGAAAATCCTTTCGTATCTTTTCAACGTCCCAATTGGTCATTGCTTCTACGGCCTTCATTTTTGCGATTACCTCTTCGCCAGAGCTACAGCCTTCGCTTTTGCTTTCGATTTGGGCGTTTCGGGCTCTGGAGGCTTGGCCTTGGCCTTTTTTTCTTCGCGCGCGATAAATTCGCTCAACGCGCGTTCGATCGTGGCAGCCCGTCGATGTTTCTCGCCGGCGATCTCATCGATCTTTTTCAAAATTGATTCTTCAATAATTAGCGATTCTCTGATTCTCATAGTGTTTTTTTAGACTTCAAGTTTGACGGCAAGCCGGTTGAGAACTGCGGCGTCCAGGTCCGCCTTGATATTTTCGATCCCGATCTTGCTGATGATCTCCTCCGCAAATCCGTACGTTAACAGGTTTTTCGCAAGGTTTTCCGGCAGGCCGCGCGTAAGCAGATAAAACAATTCTTCTTCCTCAAGCTGGCCGACCGTCGCGCCGTGCGAACATTTCACATCGTCGTTGAAAATTTCCAATTGCGGTTTTGTGTCAACCCGCGCCTCATTAGAAAGCAAAAGATTTTTATTCGACTGTTGCGCGTCGGTACCGTGAGCATTTTCACGCACAAAGACTTTTCCGTTAAAGACTGCTCGCGACTTGTCATTCAGCACGCCCTTGTAATTCTGATGCGATGTGCAGTTCGGAACCGTATGGTCGATAACCGAGTGCGTGTCGCTATGCTGCGAACCGTTGAGCATATAAAGGCCGTCGACCCAAGCCTCGCCGCCTTCGGCGATGAATTTCAATTCAATATCGTGCCGCGAGATAGCTCCGCCAAGATTGATATTCGTCGAATTGTAAACACCGCCGCGGCCAACGGAAATTTCCGTGACGCCATAATTGAAAGCGTCGGCAGCGTCTTTTTGCACACGATAATGTGTCACGTTGGCATTATCTTCCAAAATGATCTGGACTGCAGCGTTCGTGAAGCTTTTTGCGTCGCTTCTATATGTTTCAATGAGCGTCGCTTTGCATCCCGCTTCGGCTATAACGACGACATGCGGAAACGAAACAACGCCGTCTTCGCCGCTGAAATTTATCTCGAATGGTTTTTCAACGCTCGTTTCTTTCGGAATTCGAATGACAGATATTTCTGCAAACGCGAGATTCAATGCCGCGAAGCCGTTTCGCTCAAACTTAAACTTTCCAAGCAATTCAACCGGAACATTCGTTGATGGTTCGCCGGTCTTACGGTTCACTAACCACTGGCCACCCACTACTGGAGCGACGTTTGTGTATTTCCAATCCTCATTCTTCTGTGTTGGGAAACCGTTTTCCTGGAAGTCGCTGAATGCCCGTTCGCGCAATACCTTCAGCGGGCGCTCCTCGTCAGAAGCGACTATCCGCTCGGTAAATGCCCTGTCAAAGACCGTTTCGGTTGATGCTCTTAAACTCATTTAACTTTTGGGATTCCCAGGTCCTTGCAAATCTTTCTCGCTAGTTCGTCCGGAATCTCGTTATGTCGCGGCACCGCGGAACGTCTGTTCTGTTCCGTATTTTGCCACCACGAATGCCTACCGCCCTCTCGCAACAACACGCAGCCGTGCCCGGTCATATGCCGGACCAGTTCACGTCGCTTCATAACGCGATCTGATGTTCCTTATAATTATCGCCTGCAAGCGCGATAGCATCTTGCCGATTCAAATCCAAAGCTTCCTGAAGCGTGATCCTGAGAGTCTCAAGCAGCGCTTCGCGTGTAGCTTCCTGACAATTCACTCCCGGAATTTCTTCTATCCAGCCGATCCACCATTCGCCTTCTTGTTTGACGATCGCGGTGTAATTTGAATTCATATGTGTTACCTCGCTGCCGTTTTCACCCAGTCGTAACCTTTTTCTTCCAATTCGATCGCGAGCTCCTTTCCGCCTTCTTTGACGATCTTTCCATCCGCGAGCACGTGCACGAAATCGGGCGTAATGTAATTCAACAGCCGCTGATAATGTGTGACCAGGATGATCGCATTGTCGCTTGAGCGAAGCTTGTTCACGCCCTCGGCGACGATGCGGAGTGCGTCGATGTCGAGGCCGGAATCGGTCTCGTCCAGGATCGCGAGCTTCGGTTCGAGCACGGCCATCTGCAATATCTCGTTCCGCTTTTTCTCGCCGCCCGAAAACCCTTCGTTGACCGACCGCTTGAAAAACTGCGGGTCCATATCGACGATCTTGGCTTTCTCTTTCAGATAATCGTTAAATTCGAGCGGATCCAGTTCTTCCTGCCCGAGATGTTTCATCTTCTCGTTATAAGCGAGCCGAAGGAACTGCGAATTTGAAACGCCTGGCACCTCTACCGGATACTGAAACGCCATAAATACCCCGCCGCGTGCACGTTCGTCTGGTTCGAGTTCGAGCAAATTCTGCCCTTCGTACAGCACCTCGCCCGAGATCACTTCATAAGACGGATGTCCGGCCAGCACCTTCGACAACGTCGATTTACCGGAACCATTCGGCCCCATGATCGCGTGCACTTCGCCCACATTCACATGAAGGTTCAGGCCCTTCAAAATTTCTTTACCGTCGATTCCGGCGTGCAGATCCTTAACTTCCAACAGCATTTAGTTTCTTCCCTTCTAACTTCTTATCCATTTCTAAGCCCGGCACCCCGAACCATTCCTCGGCGGTCGTATCGCGAACCCATGTGTATCCGTGCTTTTCGTAGAGCTCTTTAGCACCAGCTGAAAAATATGTCGTATACAAAAATATCCGGTCAAAGTCGGTTTCGGCCGCATATTCATCGATCGCATCGAGCAGCTTGTGTCCGACTCCGCGGCCTTGAGCTTCCGGAAGGACGGCCATGCTTCTGACATAAAGATCGCCTTCCTCGACCGTGACGGAAACCGTTCCCACGATTTTGCCGTCAAGTGATGCCACCC
>JBJMGN010000236.1:0-14053 GCA_045807885.1 Pyrinomonadaceae bacterium
TTTTTTACCTGAGTTTCGAAAAATAAAAGGCAAGCCGCTAGCTTGCCTTTGTAAAAGAAACCGTTGGTGGAGATGAGGGGGATCGAACCCCTGACCTCGGCATTGCGAACGCCGCGCTCTCCCAGCTGAGCTACATCCCCAGATTCAAATAAAAGTTAAAAGGAAAACTGTAGAAAGTGCAAGCCTATTGGACGCCGGCCGGCAGAAGCGAACCTCTCGGGTCGGATGCGAACGCAAAACCGTCTTCGATCTTGCCGATAAGGCCGTGAAAGACAATATCTTCACCGGACACAACAACGGTTACGTCTCCAGGCGACACTTTTTTCTCGTCCACCGAGAACTTAATGATTGTCGCATTGCCGTTTTCGTGTGCAACGGCTTCGAATTCAAAGGTCTCAGCATTAAAGCTGAGCGTTTGGCAAAAGGCTACTTCCATAAAATCAGTATGGCATTGTGAGGTGTCACAGCGCTACTCGATCCATATGATCTTTTTCATTTCATCGCCCTGTTCAGTTTCGTATTTCAGCAGATCCGCCTTTTTCATTGAAAGCTCCTGGGTCGTGTCGAAATCTCTCAGCCGACCGTCGTTTCCTTTGGTTGACTCGCTTTTGCTGGCGTTGTAATAGACGGTATCGCCTTCGACCCGGACGATCTTATCGGCGTAAAACCATTCCTTATCACCTTTGCGATATCTGTATGTAACGACATTACCCGCCTTTACTTTTTCGATCTCGGCCTTTGTGACCGAATTGATCCCGCAACCAGAAATGAAAACAATGATGCCTAAAGCAAAATTCAAAAACTTATTTATCGACATTTCCCGCACCTCTGTTACTTTAAGACGAATTGCGATTTTACTTTAGGACAATTGAAAATCCAACGAGATCGCGTCGTGATCCGACAATGGTGTGCCGTTGGTATCCGTCAAATTACCCACGGTTTTCGGCTTTGTGCCTGGAGCCAATTCGATCCCTTTTCCGGCAAACCAGTCGAGCCGCCCAGAAACCCGGCCACCCACCCGATTTGCTGCCCAAAAAATGAAAGGAAAGCACCACTCCGGAACCCAGTCACGCAGATTCGTATTTTTTTCAATGCTCTCAACATCATAATGAATGGTACCCGCACCGATCTCGTTCAATGTTTTGTAGTCGTAGCCGCGGAGTTCAACCTCGCGAAACAAACGGCGTTCAAAATACCTGTCGGGGTGCGGATAGTGATTTTTCACAACATTTTTGACGCCCATTAAAACGCGTCGCCAGTACCCGAGGATCGCCCGCGTAGCATTCTGTGAATTGAATGTCGTCGTATTCCAATCGCCGCCGATCAGCGTCGGCATCGGCGTAAGCGTGTCGAGATGATCAAGAATGATCTTCATTTGTCGATGACGATGTGCCCGAGAACAATGCGCGTCAAGGTGGATAGTTACGGCTCGGAATACACCCGACGGATGCAAAATATCTGCGACCAATGCCCGAAGATGCCCGAGCCGTTTTTCCTTTCCCCACATCTTGTCCTTGCCGTTCGGAAGTGCAACCGCGTGGACATTTGTCATCGGCCACTTTGAGAGCATTGCGAGGCCGTGTATCGAACGGGTGTTCTCGCCTTCCATTGCCGATTCGACGCCGCTTCCTTTCTGAAGCGCAATGTAAACCGGTGCAAATGCGTAATTAAGTTTCAGAGCTTCAGCGATTTCCTGCGCGACAAAACGGTTTTTGCTGCGTGCCATGCCATAGTCGAGCTCGGTAAGAAGCAGAAGGTCTTTTTCCTTTAGCTCATCATGATGTTGCAAAGCATCCACGATGCCTTCGAAAACATTGCCGCGCTCGATGTTCCACGCGAGGGCTTTGATGTCAGAACCGCCCGCTGATGCAGCAGGTTCTGACAAGTCCTCCACAACTACCGCATTCAGTATTCGTTCCGCACGTTCGCGAATTTCCCGATAGACTGCTGACTTAGCCAGTTCATCCGACGATTCAAATTTCAACAACTCCGGGAAATATTTGTTGAGATCGTGATCAAGCAGTTCGGGCGGGCCAGTCTGCGCGAAGCGCGGATTGTCGAATAGCAATTCGTACGACATAAGAAATGGAAAGGATAGGAAACGGCGGCGTGAATGTCTATCGCACTTCGCCGGAGTCAATCGTCATAGCGCTCTTTGGCGGGCATCACAGCAAGGAAATCGGCGGCGATTCGTTCGGAGTAGCTTGTCAGTAATTCAGCTACGCGTTTTTGTTTTTTCGAATAGAAGATGAGCCCAACGTGTTTCGGTTTTGCGACGCGGTAAACGATCTCTTCGTCAGTATATTGCGACGTATCGGGCGTGTCGGTGTTTGCCAGGCAAAGTGCGACGCCGGCAAAATCTTTCCTTAGTTTGGGAAGTTTATATGGCTTCTCTTTTGTCGCGGTCTCGAGCTTCGCCCATTCGCGCCAAAGGTTAAAGTTGCATGCGTGCTCAAGGACATTGGCTATATAAGCACCGCCGACACGGCACGCAACCTCGAGCAAATAAAATTTTCCGTCCGCTTCGCTCTGCAAGAATTCCGCATGAGAAACACCACGCTCATATTTAAATGCCGTGAGCAGCTGCTGATTAAGTTTTTCTAACTCCTTCCGTTCCTGTGCCTTGTAAGGAACGATGGAAGAGGTGAAAATGCCGCCGTAATGCGTGACGCTGAAAGGCGGTGTTCCGTATTGAGAGACACCGCACGCAAGCACTTTGCCGTTCTCGACTATTGAATCGACGTGGAACACCGTGCCCTTAATAAATCGTTCGATAACGAATTGCGACGGATGGTCGCGCCAGTTGTTTCGGCCATCAAGTTCGGTGAGCACGTCCCAAACATCATTTGTGGTTTCACATTTTCGAATGCCGAACGCTGAAACTTCGTAGCGAGGTTTTACGATCAGCGGCGGCTCAACTTCGTTCAAGAATCGTTCGATCGCATTCTTATTAAAAACGCCGGTGAATTCCGGAGAGGGAATTCCGGCAGCGAAGGCGATGTTTCGCATTGCGAGCTTGTCGCGAAATCGAAGAGCATGTGAGCTCGACATGCCGTCCATTTGAAGATGCTCACGCGCCCGCGCGGCGGTGATCACATCGAACTCGTCCAACCCGACGAGGCGGTCTATAGCACGCGCGCCGGCAATATTCGCGATAGTTCGAACATATTCGCTGGGCAACGCGCCGTCCTCGACGGTTTTGACGTCATTGAGCGCCGTCCAGGACCAGGGCTCGTCCAACAGCTTTTTTCGCGTGACGAGCGTAACGTGCCAACCCTGATTTTGAGCCTCATCGAGAAATTCGTTGCCCTTTTGTTCGCTCGCAATGCAGACGATATGCTTCTTCATAGAAAAGTCCGGAACACCCGGTCAAATCGAGGCGTAATACTCTTACAAAGCCTTTGTTTTGAATAAAAAGAATGGCACAATTCAATAGCAAAGACAACGAATATAACGCGTAACCTCAATGGATATAGCAAATCTCGTTAGCCATCTTGTGATCTACATGGTCGTGCTGCTTCTTGCAATTTCGGCGCACGAGGCGGGACACGCGTGGGTTTCGTATAAGAATGGCGATGACACTGCATTTATGCTTGGCCGTGTAACTTTAAATCCAGTCGCCCACACGGATCCGATAGGCACGCTGCTGATCCCAATGGTTTCATTCCTATTCGGCGCGATCGGGGGCGGCCTTGCATCGATTCCACTGATCGGTTGGGGAAAGCCCACACCCGTCAACCCGCGAAAATGGAATAATTATAAGATCGGCAACGTCACGGTATCGGTCGCGGGTGTCATTGCAAACCTGATCCTGTTGATCATCGGTTTTGTAGCGGCGAAAGTAATGATCTCACAAGGGTTCGACATTGCTGATTTTTTCGGCCAAAGCAATAATCCGTTCGCTATTTTAGTCGGCTATGTAATGACTCTCAATCTCTCGCTGTTCGTTTTCAATTTATTGCCATTTCCGCCGTTGGATGGCAGCAAGATATTACAGACCTTTCTGCCTGAGAGTGCGGAGCCAATATTTAACCTTCTTGAGCAATACGGATTTCTTATCTTGATGGCCCTCATCTATATTGGTGTCCTCAGGTTGGTCATCACTCCGTTTTTCTACGGGCTGATCTACCTTTTACGATCTTGACGAATGAAAAAGCGAATTTTCAGCGGTGCGCAGCCGACCGGCGAGCTTCACATCGGGAATTATCTCGGTGCGCTCAAGAATTGGGTCGCGCTGCAGGACGAATACGAGTCGTTTTACTGCATCGTCAACCTACACGCGATCACTCTGCCGCAGGACCCGAAAACGCTTCGACAAAAGACGCTCGATCTTGCTCGGATTTACCTTGCTGCGGGAATCGATCCCGAAAAGTCGACCGTTTTCATTCAGTCTGACGTTCCCGAACACTCCGAACTTACATGGATACTTTCCTGTATTGCACGCATGGGCGAGCTTGAGCGAATGACCCAGTTCAAGGACAAAGGGAAAGGAAACACGGAGCGAGCCGGCGTTGGGCTATTCACTTATCCACTCTTGATGGCAGCCGATATCTTGCTCTATCAGACCGATCTTGTTCCAGTTGGGCAGGACCAGAAACAGCATCTCGAGCTTTCGCGTGATCTTGCCGAACGTTTTAACCGCGATTTCGGCGAAACTTTTAAGCTGCCCGACCCCTATATCCCAAAAGCAGGTGCCAGCATCAAATCGCTTCAGGATCCGGCAAAGAAGATGTCGAAATCCGACGAGAATGCCAACGGCTCGATCTTCCTGCTCGATGATGCCGACACGATCGTAAAGAAATTCAAACGCGCAGTCACCGACAGCGGGACCGAGATCACGTTTGACGAATCACGACCTGCGATAACAAACCTTTTGACGATCTATCACCTGCTGACAGGCAAAACTGAAGATGAGTGTGTCGCACACTTCGAAGGCAAAGGCTATGGTGCTTTCAAAACCGAGCTTGCAGAAGCAACTATCGAATTTCTGCGTCCATTCCAGGAAAGGGTCAATCAATATGACGACCCGACGCTTAGAGAAATCCTGAAACGCGGTGCCGAAAAAGCACGATCGATTGCAGCTGCAACGCTAAAGTCAGTTTATGAGCGAATGGGAATCGCTTGATAAATGAAAATTCGGGACTTGATCAAGCTGATCGAGATAGATGGCTGGGTGCTTTCGCGAACTCGCGGGAGTCACCGTCAGTACCGACATTCGTCAAAACCAGGCATCGTGACGATTGCAGGCCATCCGGCAGACGATATCCATCCAAAAACCGAGCGTAGTATTTTGAAGCAAGCGGGGTTAAAATAAACGAAGGATGAGCAATAGATATCTTGTAGTGATCGAGAAAGGCGACCAAAATTATTCCGCGTTTTCACCAGATGTGCCCGGATGCATCGCGACTGGCAAAACGATCGAGAGCGCTATCGATTCGATGCGCTCAGCCCTTGAATTCCACATCGAAGGCATGGTCGAAGGCGGCGAAGCGGTTCCTCAGCCAAAGCCTTTGGGCCATTATGTCAAACAAGTAGAGCAGGTCATCGGCGAAGACATCATCGCCCACGTCATCGTCGATACACCCGAAATGGCTTTTGTTTGAGATGAACAAGATCACCGTTTACGAAAAACCTACCTGATCTACCTGCCGAAATCTGGCTACGCTGTTTCGTGAAAACGGCATTGATTTCGAAAAGGTCGATTACTGCATCGAACCGCTGACCGAGAAGAAATTGTCGGCTTTGATCAAGAAAACAGGGTTGCGGCCGATAGATGTTGTTCGCAAAAAGGAAGCCGAATACAAAGAACTTGGCCTTTCCGAAGAAACTTCCGACGCGGAACTTATTAAGGCGATGGTCGAGCATCCCAATTTATTACAACGACCGATCGTCGAGGTTGGCGACCAAGCAGTGCTCGCCCGGCCCGCGGAAAAAGCTCTCGACCTGTTGCAGAAGCCCGCACGTAAGTAAGGGCGTAACAAAAAATGCATTTCACGGGTCGACTAATGGATGGGCGACAATAATACAATAATTACGACTTGATTACGGCCTTAAGTGCGGGCTTCTGCATTGTTGATATGAGTTTTACTAACGGAAACGGTAACGGCCACAAGCCTAAACCGAAAAATGTCCTGGGTAGCGAGCTTCAGTTATGCTGCAGCGATCCAATGACCGGGTTTTATCGCGATGGCTACTGCCGCACGGGAGTTGATGATACCGGTCGACATACGGTCTGTATCGAGGCGACGGATGAGTTTCTTGCGTTTTCAAAGGCGGCAGGCAATGACCTTTCAACCCCGATGCCCGAATACCAGTTTCCCGGTTTGAGTGCGGGCGATAAATGGTGCCTTTGCATGCTTCGCTGGCGTGAAGCGCTCGAAGCCGGAATGGCCCCGCGAGTTTATCTTGAGGCGACGCACGAAGCAGCTCTAACCGTAGTTAGCCTGGAAGATCTGAAACGACATGCCGTTGAGCGCAGTCAGTAGCCCGACCATAAGGGTTGGGCATCTTGTTGGAAAGAGCCCTTACTTACGTTCGGATACTGACACGATATGGAAACCGTCGAACATCTTCGTCACCTTTATGCCTACAACGACTGGGCTAACCGGCGCATGGTCGTCGCACTAAAGTCGAATGAATCAACGCGATCGCTGCAAATACTCACTCATTTGCTTATAACCGAGAAAGAATATTACGAGCGGCTTTATGGTAAGGACTCGACAGGCTTCAACTTTTGGCCCGATTTGACAATCGATGATTGCGGAGTGCTTGCACGAGAGTGTGCAGAAGCTTACGAAAAGCTCCTGCGTCGGTTTGAAGAAGACGGCCTCGATATTCGTGTGAAATATCGAACGAGCGAAGGCGTCTCGCACGAGAACACGTTTCGGGAACTGCTGGCTCACGTTCTGATGCATTCCTCGATACATCGCGGCAATATCATGCTCAAATTACGCGAAGACGGTTTTGAGCCGCCGAAGATCGATTACATTATTTTTCTCAGAGAAACAAAATACCTCTAAAGTTTCTTCCGAAAGTTTCAACGCAAAATCCTGATAGCGCAGCGTCTAGCGGTTGAATGCGAAGTCGTAATAATCGATTCTTCGTAATCGTTGATAAGCACACAGACCATTTGTTTTTGGAGGAATAATTATGTCTCTCGAATCGGTTACAGCGGAATGGATGCAGCAACTTACTAAAGTCGGCGGCCTTTATAGTATGGCAGCGCTGGCGCGAGCCGGCCTGCTCGACGCTTATTACGGAAACATTATCGCACTCTATGAAGCAACCCAGGGAGGCCTGATGTACGGCGGGGCCGCGGCAGGATCGTTTGCATTAACTGCAGGTCTGCCAGTAGTTACAGCGGTCGGAGTTTGGGTAGCGCTGGGGTCGGGATATTATCAGGCACGAGAGGAAGCCAAGAAAGAGGAAGCGATGTCGGGGTTTTCTCAGGGATTCGTAATGGCAATCTCAGGTTGGAGTTGGAACCATGTCGTGCCGCTCTTTCAGCGGCCACTTTTGAGAATTAATAAATATGATGAAGCGATGGATTCCATTCGCGTAAACTCGTTCCATGGCGGGCTAAAACGCGGCTTTCTAGCCGGCAAAGTACTACCGGAGGACGCGAAGAAAGAATACCGAAAAAAAATTCGGGAAGCTGGCAACGTACACGGTCCAAAAGAGTGGAGCCAGGACGATGACACGAAAAGAAATCAGCAGATCTCTTACGTTATCGATATGGCGAGTGCTGCGAGAAGATATGGAATCATAAAGCCCGAGTAAGCCGTTCGTTCGCGACCTAAGACCTGTGGCTGTTCGACTAAGTTCCGATATTGCGCAAAAATGCTCAAATAGCTCTTACCGAACGAGACACGATGCAGTCGCAACCTGAAAAATACAATTTCGATTTCAAAAAGGAAACTGCCGAGATCATTTCCGGATCGAGCGACGAGCTAAGCCTAAAGCTCGGCGAATTTGCCGGGCCGCTCGACTTGCTTTTGTATCTGATAAGGCAGGAGCAGGCGGATATCTTTGATATCCCGATCGCGCGCATCACCGACGAGTATGTGAAATACATCCGGTTGATGAAAAACCTCGATATCTCCGTAGCGGCTGATTTTCTTGTGATGTCGGCGCAGTTGATCGAGATCAAATCGAAAATGCTGCTGCCGCGTGACCCGCTTGCAGAGGACGACGAAGAGATCGAAGACCCCAGAAGGGAACTCGTCGACCGGCTTCTCGAATACGAGAAATTCAAATCCGCGGCGCAGATGCTGTATGAGAAATCTACGATCGAGCAGGCCGTTTTTGGCCGCGGCAAGATCGAAAGCGATGACGCAAATGCCGAGATAAGCGCTTCAGTCTTTGACCTTTTAACGGTGTTTCAAAAGGTCGCCGCCCGTCACAAAGACGACATCAAGATGGAGATCCAGCGAGAGGAAATTTCTCTCGCGGATATGATCCGGGATCTGAAAAAGCGAATTTTTGAGGTGTCCGAACTTAGCCTGCTCGTGTTTTTCGAAGAGATGCACTCGCACCGCGAGCTCGTAACCGCATTTATTGCGGTTCTCGAAATAGTTCGAACTGAAAGCGTAAAGCTCGTCCAGAAAAAGACATTCGGCGATATTTTGCTGAAGAAAGTTGAGCCGAAAACCACATGAGTGAACAAGCAGCGGAAATGGCCGAACAGCCTGCTCGAAGTACGACCGATCTGGTCGCGGCTGTCGAAGCGATCATATTTGTTTCGGATGAGCCGGTTACCACGAAATTGCTCGCCGAGGTTTTGGATGAAGACAAACAGGCCATCGAAGCGGCCGTCGAGCAGCTTGTATCGGAATATGAAAACCGAGACAGCGGCCTTCAGCTTCGCGCGGTCGCAGGCGGCTGGCAGATCGCTACTCGAACCGAATATCATGAAGAGATCCGAAATTTTCTGAAGACACGTCCGAGTGCAAAGCTTTCGCTTGCCGCTCTCGAAACGCTCGCGGTGATCGCCTATAAACAACCGGTCACCGTTCCCGAAATTCTCGAGATCCGCGGTGTACAGTCTGCATCTGCCATCAAGACACTTCTCGAAAAACGCCTGATCGTCACCAAAGGGCACAAGGAGACCGTTGGCCGCCCAATGCTGTACGGCACGTCAAAAGAGTTTCTTCTGCAATTTGGTTTGAAGGATCTTGAAGAGCTTCCGTCGATCGAAGACTTTGAAGACCTCGCTGGCTCAATGGCGTGAAATGATAAACCCGAATAAATGAAAGAACGCCTGCAAAAACTAATTGCCCAGGCCGGTATAGCTTCACGGCGTGCGGCAGAACAGTTGATCCTGGATGGTGAGGTTTCCATAAACGGCTCGGTCGTAACCGAACTTGGAACAAAAGCGGACCGGGAAACCGATCACATAAAGGTACGCGGAAAGCTCATAAATACCGCATTGAAGGACCGCGAAAATGTCTATCTTTTATTGAACAAACCCAAGGGTTATCTTTCAAGTGCCGCTGACCCCGAGGGAAGGAAGCTTGTCACTGATCTTGTAAAGGGATTTGGAAAACTACATCCAGTCGGCCGCCTGGATTTTAATACGGAAGGTTTATTGATACTTACAAATGACGGAGCATTGACCAATGCGGTCGCCACTTCAAAAAAAATTCCGAAAGTTTATCAGGTCAAAGTTAAGGGGCTGCCTACACCGGTCGCCATCAGAAAACTTGCTCGTGGTGTCGTGCTGGAAGACGGATATAAAACCGCACCTGCGGATATTAAAACGCTGAAGCCCACCGATAAGAACGGCTGGTACGAGGTCACGCTTTATGAGGGTCATAACCAGCAAATTCGCAAGATGTTCGATTCCATCCGGCATTCTGTTGTGAAGCTCAAACGCGTCCGAATTGGCGATATCGTCGACGAGCATTTACCTGTCGGCAAATATCGCAAGCTTACGGAAAAAGAAGTTCGCTCGCTTTCGACTAATTCCGCCCAACCAAAGCCCGGTGCTCGACCATCAGGCAAAGGTCCTGCGCGACCTTGATTCCCGCCTTCGCCAATGTTTCCGCGACCTCGTCATTCCGAAGCCCCGACTGAATCCAAACGAATTTTGGCTTCGCTTCGAGTATCTCGTCCGTGTGTTTTGGAATATCGTGCGGCAGCCGAAACACGTTTACCAGATCGATCTCGCCCGGAATGTCCCGCAGATCTCGATAGACTTGCTCGCCCATAATTTCCGTGACATCTGGATAATAAACCGGCACTGGAATTATTTTGTAACCCGCGCTTTGCATGTATTTTGGCACGTAGTGCGCCGGCTGGTTGGCGTGGGTTTCCGGCTTTATGCCAAGCACCGCGATGCGTTTCACCGCAATGAGAATCTGTTTGATCTCCTCATCCGTCGTTAAAATGTTCGATCTCCAGTCCATCTCTCCATTTTACCGCACTTTCTTGCTATCGACTTTGAGTTATGGCACTATAAATCCCGCTTATGATGAATTTTGAACTAAACGAAGAGCAATTACAGATCAAATACAGCATTCGGGAATTTGCCGAGAGCGAGATCCTGCCGCATGTGATGGAATGGGACGAAACGCAGCATTTTCCTGAAGAGCTGCGGCCAAAGTTGGCAGAGCTCGGCCTGATGGGCGTTCTTTTCCCGGAAGAATATGGCGGCTCTGCGATGGGATATGTCGAGTATGCGACGATCATCGAAGAGCTCGGCCGCGTTTGCGGGTCGGTCGGCCTTTCCGTAGCCGCTCACAATTCGCTTTGTTCAAACCACCTCTACATGTTCGGCAGTGAAGAACAAAAGAAGAATTACCTGATACCGCTTGCACAAGGCGAAAGTTGGGGAGCTTGGGGACTTACCGAATCGCAGGCGGGATCGGATTCCGCCGGCACACGAACAAATGCCGTCCGATCTAACGGCGGCTGGAAGGTGAACGGGTCGAAGAATTTCATAACCCACGCGATCGCCTGCAACACGCTTGTTGCGGTCGCAGTCACCGACAAGTCGAAAGGTAATCGGGGTATTTCGGCCTTCGTTTTCGACAAATCGATGGAAGGTTTTCGCTCCGATAAAAAGGAAAATAAGCTCGGAATGCGAGCCTCTGAGACCGCATCGGTTGTATTCGAAGATTGCTACGTTCCCGAAGAGAACATGCTTGGGACGGAGGGCGAAGGTTTTCTTCAGTGTATGCAGGTTTTGGACGGCGGCCGCATTTCGATCGCCGCACTTTCGGTAGGCATTGCCCAGGGTGCATACGAAGCGGCTCTCAAATATTCTAAGGAAAGGCAGCAATTCGGAAAGCCGATCTCGGAATTTCAGGCGACACAGTTCAAGCTTGCCGATATGGCGACGCAGATCGAATGTTCGCGGCTTCTTACACTGCAGGCTGCGGCGACGAAGGACGCGGGCAAAACAGTTACCCAAAAATCCGCTATGGCGAAACTATACGCTTCGGAAACCGCTGTCCGTGTTTCTGAAGAGTCGGTGCAGATCCACGGCGGTTACGGATATACGAAAGACTATCCGGCAGAAAAATACTGGCGTGACTCTAAACTGTGCACTATCGGCGAGGGCACGAGCGAGATCCAGCGGCTTGTAATTGCGAAAAATCTATTGAAAGCGGCGTAAAAAAAGCGATTTTATTTGTTAATTGACGTTGCACGAATGCAACAAACGCGCTATCATTGTCTTCCATTTTAATTCCAACAAGAAGGAGAACTTTATGAGCACAAGTAGCGCAGCAACTTCACGGAATATTAGTACTGCTTTGATCGGCGAGATGGAGCATGAGGCAAAAACGACACGCGAATGCCTGGCTCGCATACCGGCTGACAAATTTGGTTGGAAGCCGCACGAAAAATCGATGGAATTCGGCCGGCTTGCGTCCCACGTTGCCGAGATGTTCGGTTGGACACCGGCCACGCTTCAGCAGGCGGAACTTGATTTTTCTAAGTGGGACTACAAACCATTCGAGCCGCAATCCACCGAGGAATTGGTCGAATTTCTCGACAAGACCGTCGCCGAAGCGATCGATGTTTTAAAGAACACCGGCGACGAGGTTTACATGGAAAACTGGACAATGCGGAACGGCGAACAAGTTTATTTTACGATGCCTAAGATCGCCGTAATGCGCTCTTTTGTGATGAACCATATCGTTCACCACCGCGGACAGCTTTCGGTCTATTTGCGGCTGAACGATATCGCAGTACCGGCGATTTATGGGCCTTCGGCGGACGAAGGACAGATGTAAGATCGGAAATCAAAGTATTGGAAATGGCGCTAAAGATGAATATCTGCGGCGCCTTTGTTTATTGTAGAAACAAACGAAAAATGTGAATATTATCGTTAAACACAGATATGCACGAATTGAAATTTACAGCGATCTACGAAAAGGCTGACGAAGGCGGATATGTCGGGTATGTCGCGGAACTTCCTGGAGCAAATACTCAGGGAGAAACTATTGAAGAAACGCGCGAAAATCTAAAAGACGCTGTTGAACTGCTTTTGGATTGCTACCGGGAAGACGCTGAAGCAAAACTGCATTCGGGGAAAGATATAACGAAAGAAGATCTGATCCTCGAAGCAGCTTGAGATGAAACGAATCGAACTTATTCGACATCTCGAGCGTCAGGGTTGTGTGCTTTTTCGAGAAGGTGCCAAACATTCCATTTATAAAAACCAACAAAATGGCCGTATGACAGCAGTTCCTTGACATCGCGAGATCAAGAGTTTTTGGCAAGGAAGATCTGTGATGATCTTGGGATCCCGCGGCGATAATCTTGTACGTAGAATGTCCAATGCGCAGTAAGCGGGCTTACATATCAGTTTCGGTGATCGTACTTTTGGTGATTTCGGCTCTCGCCCTACGTGGACAAGAGTCAGGTCCGGTTTTCCACGCATATCCCGTCAGGGTTGAGACAGCGAAAGCAAAGTCGATCGATTTCAAAAAGAATCCCGATGCCAGGACTTTTCGCACCCGCCTTACTGAGGGTTTGCGAGGCGGTGTAAACTTTGCCGGCCATTTCGTCGTTGTCGGCTGGGGCTGCGGAACCGGCTGCATCTCGGGAGCGATAATCGATGCTCGAACCGGCAACGTCTTTTGGCCGGAGCAGTTCAACGCTCTCGGTGTATGGTACGACGGCCAGGAGTACGCGGTAGAGCCCGTCGCTTTCAGGAAGAATAGCCGCATGTTGGTAATAACCGGCGTTCCGGGTCAAGCGAGCGACGACGCGCCGGAAAAACCATCCGGAGCTTATTATTACGAATGGAAAAATAACCGGCTTCAACAGGTCAAATTTGTGCCGAAACCGACGGAATAAATGCCGGATAAAGAGTTCCTCGAAAAATTGTTTAAAGGCGATCCCCGATCCGTAGCCCGCGCCATCACGCGCGTGGAAAACGGCTCTGCGGGCGCGGCTGAATTGATGAAGGCGGTCTTTCCGAAAACCGGGAATGCGACCGTTATCGGCATCACGGGTGCCCCCGGTGCAGGCAAGTCATCGCTCGTCGACAAACTCGCACTTCATTACAAAGAACAGGGCGAGAAGATCGGCATCGTTTGTGTCGATCCGTCGAGTCCATTTTCCGGCGGAGCGATCCTCGGTGACCGCATCCGTATGGCGACTCTGGGGCTTGATAAAAAGGTCTTCATTCGTTCGATGGCGACGCGCGGGAATCTCGGGGGCTTGTCGCGTGCGACGGTTGATGCGGTCGCGATCCTTGACGCGGGTGGCTTCAACAAAGTGATTGTCGAAACGGTCGGCGTCGGTCAGGACGAGGTTGAGATAGTAAAAACTGCCGATGTTTCGGTCGTGGTGCTCGTCCCCGGAATGGGCGACGACATCCAGGCTATTAAGGCCGGGATCATGGAGATCGGCGATGTTTTTGTGATCAACAAGGCAGACCGCGAAGGCGTTTTGCGTACCCAGACGGAGCTCGAGGCCCTCTTGCATCTCGCACACCGGCCGGACCTGTGGAATCCGCCGATCGTGAAAACCGTCGCTACCGAGAGTAAGGGCATCGAAGATCTTTCGACTGCAATTCTTGCATATCTCGAATATCAAC
>JBJMGN010000237.1:0-6482 GCA_045807885.1 Pyrinomonadaceae bacterium
GAAAAGTTTTTCGAAAACTGCCAAATTTCGCCCTAAAATTCGCTGTAACTAGTTTTTGTACAACACTTACCCGTTCACTGACGGCCAGTGGACACCCCGTGGACATTCGGTGGACACCCTGTGGACACTTGCGGGAAAAAAAGTATGTGGGACAGTGGGACACTTTGGGACAGCCTTACAGAAAAGCATTTTAATAGTGAACCCGGTTGATCTGGACGAATGTATCGGGTCGTTTGACGCGGATCTTTAGGCGAGGTGATGGGCGATTATTGCCTGCTCCTGTTCGCGACTGTTCCTCGACGACTTGCGAACGAAACTTGATGTCGTAGGCCGTGCGCAGCTGCAGAACGATATCCTCGTACGCTTTTTGTATCTGCGATAACTCGCTGATCGGGTAATAGACACCGCCCGAGATCTTCGCGAGCTTCGCACCTTCTTCGTCCGCCTTCGAAGTAAGCGAAACGTTTAGATAACGCTGGCGGAGCGGATCGACCGCTGCATTGAGGTCCTGGGTCGCTCCGACTGCCGCAAGGCTGGTCGGAACATACAGCGGGTAGATCAATGCGCCGCTTTCCTCGATGGAGCCGGCAAGCGAATCGAATGGCAGGAACGAACGGTTGTCGTCGCCGTCGGTAAGGATAACGATGGCGGTCCTGTCGCCTTTCAATGGCCGCAGCGTTTCGGTAAGCGTAAAACCGATCGCGTCGTAATAAGCCGTTCCGCCGCCAGCGTCGAACGTATCCAGGCTTTCGGAAAGTCGTGTGCGGTTGGTGGTAAAGCCCGTAAGCTCTTTGACATCGTCATTGAACAACACGATCGAGACGCGGTCGCCCGGATCGACGGTATTGACGAAAGCTCTTGCAGCTTTACGGATGAAGTTGACGTATGTATCGACGCTGCCGGAGACGTCGAGCAGCAGCACCAGGTTCACCGGAGATGTTACGGGTCTAACAGACAAGATCTCTCTGGGCTGGCCGCTTTCAGTCACCTCAAAATCTTCCGGTTTGAGATCGCTGATCGCTCGGTTCTGCACGTCGAATACACGTGCCGTCGCTGTCTTAATATTCGCACGTTCGATATCGGCTCGCTTTTCGGTTGCGGTCAGCGTCGGCAGCATTTTTGGGGCCGGTAAATTCTTTGAATAGTCGCTGAAATGCTTCGGGCTTGCACGGCGAATAGCATCGATAAGATACGCATCGCCGCTGCGAACGATCGCCTTCGCCGCTTCGGTCAATGGCCGTTCACGAAGATCGCTCATTACCTCGTTCGGCGGAACATTAAGAAGGACGATGCCGCGGGCCGTCGTAAAGTTCAGCGAGACGGTCTTCAGCGCATTGGAACCCGGCTTTGCTTTTTTCGGCTTCTTATCCTTTTTCTTGTCGGAGCTTTTCGAGTCGTCGCCGTTTCCGGAAGCTGTTAACTCCGACTTTTCGACATTCGAACTGACGACGATCGGCGGCTCTGGCTTCGAACTCGAACGCTTGGTTTCCGGCTCTTTGACTTTGCCATTTTCGCTATTTTCGTCAGGATAATGGCCCTTTATCTGAAATCGGCCGCCGGAACGCTCTTTGACTTCGGCGATCTCGAAATCGGCCAGGAAGCGAGGCTTCGATGTTGTCCAGACCATCTCGTATTTGAGGTCGTCGGTGGGGACATCGACCGCGATTGTTCCAGTGTCGGTGACGGCCCGAATGACTTCAAAATTTCCGTCGACGACAATACTGCCGTCGCGCGTTTGTATGTCTAACTTGATTCGCTCAGGAATGGTCAGTTTTAGATCGATGCGTTTTGAAAGTGACTTTGGTTTTACTTCGATCAGGAAGTTTCCGTTCGCACCCGTGCTAATGATCTCGCTTTCAACAAGTTCGTCTTTCGAAAGGATCGAAAGCCTTCCGATAGCAGGCCCGCTCTTTTTCTCGGGTTTCTCTGTAAGCGCCTCCGGCTGCTCGCCTTCGGTCGAGCCGTTGACCGATGCGTCAACTGATTCCACGCTGGCCGGATCACTTTCTGAAGCAGGTTCGGACACGATTTCAACCCGGCCAAACCGATTGACGATCTCGAGCGTTTGCCCGGTAGAAAGCTTTAGCTCGCGCTCGATGTTTTGGCCGCTGGCCACGGCCGAGGCCGCGATCAAACAAAAAACAATGATCGCAATTTTATTTCTCATTAATATCAAACCTACGGCTTGCTTGTCGTCGTCAACCGGCCGGATTGTATCAGCCTTTGACGAACGCGTTCTTGCCATTTCTTTCGCGGCCTGTCGGTCTCTTCGAACTTTCCAAGAAGGTCTTGAAGCGATTCACCCCCTGAAAGCCGCGTTTTCAAGTACAACAACGCAATTATGATCGCAGTAAACGACGTCGTGATTATCTGCAGCGGAAGCAGCAAAACCTGGAGCAGCGATTCGAGCACCGCATCTGTGACGCGTGATCGCATGTCCTTTTTATTGCCGCCGATATTTATCCGAGTCGCTTCGCGCCCGACGCCGAAATTAATTCCGCCCTCCTTTGGAGGTTCATCTTCCGCGATCGCTTCCGCTTTTTCTTCGGCAGATTTGGACCCATCGGCAACGATCGACGCAATTTTATGTACCTTACTATTCTCTGCAGATACGGCCTTTGCAGTAATGTTGACGACAAAGGAAATGGCGCCCGCCGAGACAAAAGGTATCAAAAACGTTAGTGCGACTGCGGCAATTGAGGTTGCCAATGATCTTTTTACAAGTGATTTCGACCGTCGCAGGGCGTTCATCCCCTTAAGGTTCTCCATCATCACTACAGGCGCCAAAAGTGTCCATAAAACCGACGTGACCAGGAAACCAATGCCGCACGTTACGATGCCGATTCCGATCGAAAGTACAAAGCTTAAGATGCCGGTCCCTGCAAACCTTTTCCAGTTCCGCCTCGCCTCTTTCAATGAGGAGCGAATTCGTATCGGCCGGAGAGGAACGGCGAGCGATTGGATAACGATCCACGAGATAGTTCCTATTATCAGGTACGCACAAAAGGTTCCGATAACGAATAGCGCGACCCCTATCAAACCCATCGTCACGTTTGCGGTTGTCGCGTCTAACGTGTCGCCAACTTTAAGGAAACTGACTATGATGAGCAACAATGTCAAAACGGCCATCGGCAGATGGAAGAATGTCGAAAGCGCGATGAATTTCGGCATGTGCTCGGTGTATATCATTCCGGCGCGCCGAAGCAAACCGAAAATTCCTTCCGATCGCGAACGAAGTTCACTGGCAAATGCCTCCGCGGTTTGCGGCCGATTATCAGGGTTCTTTGCTAGTGCAGACGCAATAACGCGCTTCAGTTTTTTGCGGACCTTTTTCGCCTTCAGCGGCGGTGGCGGGAGGGCCTTGTGCGATTCCATGACCTTTGAGAAATCGCCCTTAAAAGGTGTATCACCCGAAAGCATTTGATATGCGATCACACCAAGGCTGTAAATATCGGATCTGGTATCCAATTTACGTCCGCTGCATTGTTCCGGTGACATGTACAACGGCGTGCCGAGAACCGCGCCGACCTTGGTTAGGTCCTTTGTAGCGAGACTCTCGCTTGAGTCTGTAATGGCAAAATGCGAACCGCTTTTGTCTGTATCGTCTGCGGACGAAATTATTTTCGTGCCGACCGCGTCCTGGTCGCCGCTTGAATTTTCTTCAACGGAAAAGATCGCCGTCTTTGCCTCAGAAGCAACTGAAGGCCTTTCCTTTTTTGGAGCAATGGCTACTGTGGAGGCGTCCGTTATTCCGGCAAGCGTTGCGGCCTCGGCGAGCATTGTCGGAGAAATGCTGTCGTGTATCGCCGTATCGTCGGTTCCGCCGAATGTAACATTCGCCGACCCCGAAAATGTTGGTGACCCGGACACGCGCAGTTCGTGCTCACCGGTATCGACCGGCTGCACCGCTTCGAGTTTCGCGATACCGAAATCGAGTACTTTTACCGTGTAGCCGCCACGTTGATTTGGCTCCAGCCAAATGTTGTCGGGCTTAAGATCTCTATGTATGATTCCCTGCTCATGAGCTTCGTGAACAGCCGAACAGACCTGTTCAAGGATGTCGAGTGTCCAACCGACCGGCAGGTTCTGTTCTTCCTCGAGGATCTCGCCAAGGGTACATCCATCGAGATATTCCATCACGAGGTATGCAACCCGGCCGCCATCTGTTTCGGCAAAACCGAAATCGGTAACATCTACGACGTTAGGATGCCGAAGACGGCCCGCAGCTCGAGCTTCACGACGGAAGCGCTCGACAAACTCCGGGCGTTTCATATATTGCGGCGCAATTACTTTTACAGCTACGGGCCGCTCGGTTCCGACGTGATTCGCAAGGTACACGGTCCCCATACCGCCGCGCCCGAGTTCGCGCTCGATCAGGTATTTCCCGTCAATAGTTTGTCCGATAACTTGATCGCTCATCGAATACACAAAACTTATAAGTGCGAACCTCTAAAATGACAAGCCGCGTCTAACTGATTGGTCAGTAAACGCCATTATAGTTGATATCCGCCGACCGCCAAACGCAACACTCGAACGGAGAAAACAGACTTTGCGATTTTCAAATCCGACTATGATACGTTTAATCTTCAGCAATTGTCTCAATAACTTGCGCGCGTTATGAAATCAGTCAGAAACGAGAAGTATATCCGGCTGTTTTTGATCGTGATTCCGGCGCTGGCGATGTTCCTGCCAATATTGATCTCCGCTCAAACTGAATCCTGGCAGCGCGTGTCACTTACCGGTACGGGTTTAAACGTTGAGTCCCCTGCTCGATTAACACTCGATCAGGCAAAACCTCATGAATCGGAGAGATCGTTTGCCGCACTTGTTCGATGGTCGATGAATTATCGCGACGTAAACGCGACATTTAATTACGAAAAGCAGCCTAATGACAAGCGAACTGCACGCGAGCGTGTCGAAGCCATTGCGATGTATTTCAAAAATGCTACGACGACGGCTTCTCGCGTGAGTGACATCAAATACCTTGGCGGTCCCGCAGCACTTTTGGAAGAAGAATTTACGGATGCGAAGACGAATCTAAAGATGCGTCGAAATCTGATCGGCTTCGGTTCGCCAGGCGAATTAACTTTAATAAATATTACTTTCCCGCGAGAAGTGCCCGAGGCTGCGGCTATCACCGACAGACTTCTCAAATCCGTCAAAATATCCGGCCCCGTCGCCGCCGAGTCTTCACTGTATCCGCCCGTCAGGTGGGTACGTTTGAATGCGAACGGACTTTCGTATGAGACACCCACACAGGAATTAAATCCGGTTTGCGACAGTCAATTTTCGCGGTCGCTGGAATACGAATCAACCAATTATTGCGTGCAATGGGGTAAAGAACTGACGATAAGCATCGGAACGCGACGATATACAAAGGGTATTCCGCTGGATCCTCGTACGTTTGCCGAGTCCCAAGTGGCTCTGATGAAAACCGTAGATAAAGAGCTGAATATTTCCGCAAAAATCGAATATTCGGTCTCGCCATTTACGATCGCCGGTGGCGATGCTGTGAAACTTCGGCATTTTGAAAGCCGCGGTTCGTTAGCAACTGTCACGGAAACCTTATATATTCGCAGCGGCAGCTTTTTATGGGATGCCAGGATCTATCGGTCCGTCGAACCAAAAGCTGATGAATTTGCCGCCCAGATTCTCAAATCCTTTGCATTGGCTCCCGACGTCGTAACAAAACCTCCGACGACTGACGCGTCGAAGGAGGAGCCACCGAGCGCCGTGTCTCAATTCCTTTCAAACGGTAAGGCGCTTGCCTCGAGTGGCGACCACCAGGGAGCTATCGTGCAATATGCGAAGGGTCTGGAACTCGACCCGAAGCACGGTGCTCTGCATTTCCAGCGAGCTCTTTCATATGAAAAGTTAAATCGACTCAACGAGGCGATCCAGGATTATGCAGCAGCAATATCGGCGGGATTTAGTTTGCGTGAATCGCATTACAATCGAGGGACCGTACTTTATCGCAAGGGTTCCCATCCCGCCGCCATCGCCGAGCTAGGAAAGGCCATCGAGATCGATCCTAAATATGTAGATGCTTATTACAATCGAGGCCTGGCCCTATTTGCGTCAAAGCAGTTAGACCCGGCGCTCGCCGATTTTGCCAAGTTGATTGAAATGGATGCCGACAATGTTAATGCCCGGATCATGCGCGCTCGAGTTTACTGCGCGGCAGGGCTTCCGACTGCAGCGAAAATGGATCAGGAAGCAGCGATAAAGCTGGGCGGCACGGTCAACATCGGTTGCAAGTAGAATCATCTTGCACATTTCAAAGGATTCAATTACCTTAGTTTCCAAACGCTTTTACAACCGAATTCGTACGTATCATTTGTGCAACGTCCTTGCATTCCCGCACATCTGATGGTATATTATGACCGAATCGATTAACCCACAGGAGAATGCGTAAATGAGCATAGACAAAAGCAAAGCGATCGAATCTGCCTTGTTGCAGATCGAGAAGAAATTCGGCAAGG
>JBJMGN010000238.1:0-3549 GCA_045807885.1 Pyrinomonadaceae bacterium
TCAACAGTAGGGCGAGGTCTCGGTCATTGCGATTCCTGACATTGGTCGACAGGTAATCGATCGATAGTCGCACCGCGTCGAGCACCGCTGTCAAACCGCCTTCTACATACATATTCTCTGCAGCCTCGCGAATTTCAGCCTTGTCAGAAGTCAACTCTTGCCGGATCTTCGTCTTAGTCGGATCGACGAAAGTGATCAAAAAAGTCTCATCACCATCTGAATTCTTCTCAGAAAGAGAGTTAACAAGTTTGATGACCCTTTCGATCAGAGGTCGAAATGACCCGGAGTTATCGATCACGAACCCATAACTCACTGGCCGATGCCTGGCCGCGTTATCCTGGCCAAGCGTCGGCATTGAGCACGCTAGAATTGGAAAGAACAGGATCAAAACAAGCTTTTTCATGTTCTGGTCAAACGCGGGAAAAAATATCTTTTTCCTCCCCAAGGTCACGGGCAGACGGCGTCAGGATCGTTTTCGCCGTAATATAGATCTTTTCCCCTTTTTCGATCGCGCTTCGTACGTCCGTCTCGCTTACGAATTCGACCGGAGAATGATTCGCCCCGTTTTCGGTGAGCGACTGAGGCCGCAACTCGTGAATTACAGTCTTAACTGGCGATGGCGTCGGCATCTCCGGTTCCGGCCTATTTATTTCCGGCAATGGCGTTTCCTTGATCTTTTGGCTTAGAAACTGATCAACGATCGCTGCGATCTGTTCTCGTTTAGCCGGCACCTTTCGAACCTGTTCCTGTGGAGCAGAATTTCCGGCAGCTTTTGCCAGCGCAGGTTTGTTGACAGGTTTCGTTTCAAACGCGATTCGCTTGATATCCATCAGATGGATCGGAGAAACATTGTCCGATGTAACATTACCTCCCCAGGAACCGCAACCTAATGTCATTGATGGTTCCAGATCTGTCGAAAGTCCAATCGCACCATGTGTAGTCGGTGAATTGATCACGACTCGAGCTGCTGGCATTTGCTTGCCGTAAAGAATGGCCGCATCACGACTTTGCGTGTGCATGCCAGCGGTATGACCCATTCCACCAAACTGCAGGATCTCTTCACAACGATCGGCTCCCTGTTTAACGCCGTCTACGACAAAAAACGCAAGGGTGGGCGAAAGTTTTTCGATCGACCATGGAAAATCACGACCCACCCCTGCACAATTCGCAAGAAGGCAACGAGTGCCGGATGGCACTGAAACGCCAGCAAGATTTGCAATATATTCGGCAGATTTACCGACAATTCCAGAATTCAACGTTCGTTGCGAGGTTAAAAGTACCTCGGCGACCTTTTCGGCATCGGTTGGCGACAAAAAATGCCCGCCTTGCTTCGTAAACTCCTCTCGGACAGCCGCTTCGACGGGAGCGTCGACAACAACTGATTGTTCCGAAGCGCAAATTGTACCGTTGTCGAAGCATGTGCCGGTCAGAATATCTGCTACCGCCTTTTCAACATTTGCAGTTCGTTCGATAAAAGCAGGCACGTTTCCGGGCCCGACACCAAAGGCAGGTTTTCCTGAAGAATAAGCGGCCCGAACTAAACCGATGCCGCCCGTCGCGAGGATCACAGCCGTTCGTTTGTGTTGCATCAAGGCTTCGGTGCCCTCGATCGTAGAATGGCCTAAGCAATGAATTGCCTCAACAGGGAGACCTTTCGCGACTCCGGCTTCGCGCATGATTCGAGTCGTTTCGGCAATACATTTCGCGGCCGATGGATGCGGTGAAAGCACGATCGAATTTCGCGATTTGATCGCAATTATGATCTTGAAGATCGCAGTCGACGTAGGATTAGTGGATGGTATGATCGCCGCAACGACGCCACGCGGACTCGCAACTTCTACGATGCTCTCCGTTTCTTTGACAACGCCAACCGTTCGCATCGAGCGGAAATGATTCCAGACGTCTTCCGCGGCGAAACGATTCTTTTCTTTTTTATCTTCGGCCTTTCCAAAACCGGTCTCTTCATTTGCAAGGCGCCCAAGGCGTTCGGAGTCCGCGAGCGCGGTTGTCGCCATCGCTTCGCAAATCGCGTCGATCTTTGCCTGGTCAAATGCCGCAACCTGCGTGAAAGCACGAAACGCGGCTTCAACCGCGTCTCGAGCTTCCTGTTGTGCAGCCAGATCCTTGTCCGACATAACTATTTATTGCGAGAACAAATTACGCAAACTTAACGCGTCTTCGATTTGTTTCCCTGCATTCCGGTGCCCGTACCCGTATCCGCAGCTCCCGATCCCAATTGTTTACCGCCGCCTTGCAATGCTTTCTCATCGGGGCTGTAACCTGTTTTGCCGCCCTTCGGAATGACTCGCTCAACCTCGCTATGCGGGCGGGGTATGACATGAACGCTTATAAGCTCCCCGACACGCCGCGCGGCCGCGGCTCCGGCGTCGGTCGCAGCCTTCACCGCACCTACATCGCCCCGAACAAATATTGTTACGTACCCGGCGCCGATATACTCTTTGCCAATTAGTTGCACGTTTGCGGCCTTGACCATCGCGTCAGCACTTTCGACAGCGCCGACAAAACCTTTGGTTTCGACCATACCGAGAGCTTCTAAACTCATTCCGGAATCCTCACTTTGGTTACAGTTTTCGAGAAGAAATTTGCCCGATTTCGAAGCATAAACGTATCACGCGGTATATCAATTAATCAAGCACGTGCCACATTTGCAACTCAAGCAATCAATTGACATTATTTGCTTATCAAAGCTATATTTCAAGTTCTACATTGAAAACGGTGCTTTGGAAATCGCGTTGGCCGCGATCTATCAATAATGTCTCAAACACTCGGTGAAAAACTGCGGCAAGCGCGTGAGCAACGCGGGATTTCCATAAGCGAAGTCGCCGAACAAACTCGTATCTCGGCGCTTTACCTGGAGTCGATCGAAAACAACGATTACAGGCCGCTGCCCGGCGGGATTTTCAACAAAGGTTTCGTAAAATCCTACGCTAAATTTATTGGGGTCGATGAACACGAAGCGCTTTCGGATTACGCGAGGATGGCTGCGGAAACCGAAGCCGTTTCAGAACAGCCGCTGAAGGTATACCGACCCGAAGTCCTTACGGACGATAATTCAGCGTCGTCGATGGCGCCGACATTGATATTTGCCGGAATAATCCTCGCGATAATGACGGGTGGCATTTTGTTCGTACTAAACTACATTCAAAATCGCGACGGAAGCACTGCAAATACCAGCTCGAACACAAGCAATACGGCGGCTAACGCGCTCGGTTCAAACATTGCGAATACAGTGGTTCCGGCCGGAAATGCACCGAGCATGGCGACGCTTAAGGTGGAGTTTCGGGCAGCAACAGATCCGATTTCACTGACTTCGATAACTGACGGCAAATCGGCAAGTACACTCGTGGCGGCTGGCAGCTCAGTCACTTTTGAACCCAAAGAATCGTTACGGTTGAGCTACTATAAATCGCTCGCACAGGCCGCTCGACTGTTAATAAACGGGAAGCCAATAATCCTGCCGGAGGTGCCGGAAAACCCTCGCCGAAATGCGATCGAGATAGATATCAACAAAGACAATCTTGCCAGGAT